>CAINEG010000111.1 GCA_903847655.1 uncultured Bacteroidota bacterium | reverse complement strand
GTGAAGATGGGGGCTACCACTATTTGGGAAAGATGGGATGGACAAAAACCTGATAGTACATTTCAAACCACAGGCATGAACTCCTTCAACCACTATTCTTATGGGGCTATTGGAGATTGGATGTACCGTCAAATGGTGGGCTTGGATACTTATGAAGATGGGGTTGGTTACCAGCATAGTAAAGTGCAACCACATATTGGAGGCGGCTTCACGCATGCATCGGCTTCTTTAGATACCTATTATGGTCAATTAAGCAGTGGCTGGAAAATACAAGGGGATAGTATTTATTTGGAGGTATCTATTCCTGCCAATACCTATGCCTCTGTTTTTATACCTACCTACGATATCAATTTAGTGACTGAAAACGGAGGGCCCTTAAAAAATGGCAATGGCATTAGTTTAGTAGGTCAAAAAAATAATTATTATGAAACTAAGTTAGGGTCGGGAACTTACCAATTTGCCATTAAAAAAAGTAGCATGAGGGATGAACGATAAGCAGATTCTAAAAAAAAGCCCCCCGAGTACTCGGGGGGCTTTTTTTATAAATACTATTTAGCTTATTCATTCAAGTTTAATATGAAAGCGTAATTGCCAAAATACCCTGGATAAACTCCACCAATTTTTATATTGGTACTTGTAGATTTCTTCAAAGCCTCGTAAAACTCTTCTACTGTTTTCACTGGCTCTTCGTTCACATGTGTAATGACAAATCCTTTTTCAATTCTACTTTTACTTAAAATGCCATTGCCTAATTCTTTAATAATCACACCGCCTTCTAAATCATTTTTTTCAGCAGTGGCCTTGTCTAAAGTTTCTAGTCTACCACCTAATTTTTCGGCAGGTTTACTACTCTTGGCTAAGTCGGCACTGCCTAATTTTGCTTTGAAGGTAACATCGATAGTCATTTCTTTGCCATCGCGTTTGATCAACAAACTTGCTTTGTCTCCTGGTTTGTATCTTGCTACTTGTTCTTGTAATTCAGGGGAAGTTTTTACAGCAACGCCATTTAATTTTAATAACACATCGCCTTTTTTAATGCCTGCCGCTTTAGCAGCGCCACCTTCTAAAACATCTGTAATTAAAATACCATCACCTTCTTTATATTTGGTATTTAAATCTTCATTCATTTTTTTAATTTGCTCTTCAGACATGTCCTCTCTAGGATAACTAATACCTAAATAAGCTCTTTGCACTGTGCCATATTTTACAATATCGGTGACTACTTTTTTAACAATGTTTACAGGAATGGCATAGGAGTAGCCTGCATAAGAACCAGTAGGAGAGGCGATGGCCGAGTTAATGCCCACCAATTCACCGCTGGTATTGACCAAAGCGCCACCGCTATTGCCCTGATTCACTGCAGCATCTGTTTGCAAGAAAGATTCTACTGGTTTATCACTTTGTCTTGAATTGATATCAATGGATCTATTTTTTGCACTGATGATGCCTGCTGTAATGGTTACATCTAAACTTAATGGATACCCAATGGCCAGCACCCATTGTCCTAATTTAATTTCATCGCTATTGCCATATACTAAATAAGGAAGGCTGCTCGCATCAATTTTAATCACCGCAATATCGCTACTTGCATCCACGCCAATAACTTTTGCTTTGTATGTTTTTTTATTGGTGAGCGTTACATTGATTTCATCGGCGCCATTCACCACATGGTTGTTGGTGACAATATATCCATCAGCTGTAATTAGTACGCCACTTCCACTGGCTCTTTGTTCTGGTTGAATTCTTGGCCCACCAAAGAAATCTCCAAACATATCCTCATCCCCAAACAAATCCCCAAAAGGGTTTCTTTGTTTTCTTTGATTTTGATTGGATTCGATTTTTTTTGCATTGGTCTTAGTTTTGATATGCACCACTGCAGGGGAGGCGGTACTAGCAGCGGGGGTAAAATCTACAGTCGTACCTGGGGCATTCCCATTAAAAAAATTAGCATAATTAGACGGCAATCTGCCATCATTTTCAAAGGCCGAATTGGTTTTAGACAATTTGCCATAACTCCACATACTTCCAATAGTAGTTAAAGCACTAATAC
>CAINEG010000110.1 GCA_903847655.1 uncultured Bacteroidota bacterium | reverse complement strand
CCTAATTGCTTGCCTAATTCTAATCTTAATTCACTCACTGCTTTACGCGTTCTTTCTTCAGGCCCTGCTAGTATTAAAATTAAGTCACCTGCTTTTGCATTAGAGGCAGCGGCAATGGCTTTTAATTTATCTTCTGTATAAAATTTATCTACACTACTTTTAAAACTACCATCAGTATTACATTTAATAAATACCATCCCCTTCATACCAATTTGCGGACGCTTCACCCACTCTGTTAATTCATCGGTTTGTTTACGTGAGTATTCGCTGCATCCAGGAACGGCAATGGCAATCACTGTTTCTGCTTCGTCAAACACTTTAAAGTCGGCTCCATTAATAAGGGCTGCCTTATCTTGCTTTTCAGCATACACATGCGCAGGCTTTTTTAAATTGCATAATTCCATACCAAATCGAATATCTGGTTTGTCATTACCATACTGCCACATCGCATCTTCCCAAGTCATTCTTTGAACGGTCTCGGTGTAATCAATATTCTTAACATCTTTAAATATGCTTTTAATTAAACCTTCAAACATATTTAAAATATCTTCTTGTTCTACAAAACTCATTTCACAGTCTATCTGTGTAAACTCGGGTTGTCTATCGGCTCTTAAATCCTCATCTCTAAAACATTTTACAATTTGGTAGTACCTGTCATAGCCACTTACCATTAATAATTGCTTAAATGTTTGTGGCGATTGCGGTAAGGCATAAAATTCACCTGCATTCATTCTACTAGGCACCACAAAATCTCGCGCACCTTCTGGTGTAGACTTTATTAAAAAAGGAGTTTCAATATCCATGAAACCTTTTTCATGTAAATAGTTTCTTGTAGCGCGGTTTACATTATATCTAATGGTTAAATTCTTTTTTACAGCGTTTCTTCTTAAATCTAAGAAACGGTATTTCATTCTGATATCATCTCCGCCATCTGTATCGTCTTGAATCGTGAAAGGAGGTACCAAGGATGCATTTAATATAGTAAACTCGCTCACTTTAATTTCAATTTCTCCGGTGGGAATATTTGCATTTTTACTAGAGCGTTCAATCACCGTTCCTTTGACTTGAATGACAAATTCACGACCCAAGGGTTGTGCATCCAATTGTGCTTGTAATTCTTCTCCCATCAACAATTGGGTAATACCATAGCGGTCTCTTAAATCAATAAAAGTGATGGCACCAAATTTACGAATGGTTTGTACCCATCCAGCGAGGGTCACGTTTTGTCCTACAAATGGAAGATTTAATTCCCCACAATGATGCGTTCTGTACATACTTTAATATTGAAATAGGTTTCGGTGGCAAATATAGCCCAATTCCTAGAAAAACCCCATCTTTGCGCTATGACAGATCAGGCGATTACCCCTCAGTTTAGACGTATTATCTTATCCGGGTATTTCTTTTTAACAGGTATTTGTTTTTCCTCTTGGGCCAGCCGTATTCCCGATATAAAAATGAATTTAGGATTGAATGATGGGGCTTTTGGCGGGCTCTTATTGTTCTTACCCATGGGTACTTTTTTAGCCATTCCCATTGCAGGAAGTATGACGGCTAGACATGGTAGTAAAAAAATCATCACCCTTGCTGCCGCTTTTTATCCCTTTGCATTAATGTCCTTGGGTTGGGCCAATAGTACTTTTCAATTGGCTACCTGTTTATTTATTTTTGGCATCTTGGGCAATCTATTTAATGTTTCAGTGAATACTCAAGCAAGTACATTGTCTAAATTATTTGATAAAAGCATCATTGCTAGATTTCATGGTTTTTGGAGTTTGGCTGGTTTTTCTGGCGGCTTACTGGGCGGTTTATTTGTGGCCCAAGCCATTTCTCCTTTGCAACAATTCATCTTGATGGCCTGCATTGCTTGGGCCTATGTGTTTTTTACCAGAAAATATTTATTAGAAGGAGACTTTAACAAAGCACCCATCAATAAAATGTGGAACAAACCTAGTCCATTGTTGTTACAATTTGGATTGGTAGCTTTAAGTAATATGATTTGTGAAGGAATGATGTTTGATTGGAGCGGTGTCTTTTTTCAGAAAGTAGTGAAAGTGTCAGATGAGTGGCGGACCACCGGTTATATTTCTTTTATGGCCTGCATGACCATGGGCAGAATGTTTGCAGATGCATTAATTAATTATTGGGGGGCTAGAAAACAATTGATGTTAAGTGGACTGGTGGTTACTTTAGGCATCATCATTGCCATTGCTTATCCAAGTATGGTTTTTAGTACCCTTGGATTTATGTTGGTGGGTTTTGGGGTATCTTCTGTAGTGCCTACTATTTATGGAACCGTGGGTAGAAATGCCGCGCCAGGCCAAGCAAGCATAGCATTGGCTACCGTGTCCAGTATTGGTTTTTTTGGGTTTTTAATTGGACCTCCTTTGATTGGTTTTTTATCTCAGGCCATTGGGCTAAGATGGGCTTTTTTAACCATTGGAAGTTTGGGCATTGTTACTTTTTTTCAAGCCCATCGACTTAAAAAATATTTATAACAAACTTATAAAGTAGCTGTTTCATTTTTATGCCTTGGCTTATAAATCAAGTAATAATAGGCCAAAATAAGCACACCAGTTACAAATGGAATCATCGCTAAATGTTTCACGGTCACGGTGCCAAATACCAACTGGGCATCGACGCCAAAAAATTCACTGCACATCCAAAAAGAGTTGGCCATAATCCAAACACTAATTGCTAGATTATGACATAATTCAGAAACAATATGCCTTGTTCTCCAGGCAATCACCATTGAAATACATAAAGTAGGAACAATCATGGCTATGCCGAGGGGTTTCCAAAACATACACCAGGCGATGTCTTTAAAAAGCCAAAAAACTATATGTAAATTTTCCATTTTGCGGTAAGCAATGGGGATATTGTATAATTTTTTTTCATCTTCGTTCATCTTGCTAGTAATGGGTTTAATTGAATGATGTTTAAAAATATTGATTTTTTTATTTCGGTGCTTATTTATTTCTTCCCTAGCAAATGAGCGAATCTTTGAATATTGGCTTCTGGATTTATTTCAGTTCCCTTTTCAATATGTTCAATCAGTTGCCAGGCAAAATAGGGCGCTAAAGAACAGCCCTTGGTGCCCATCCCATTGCAGATGCCTACTTGCTTAAACAGCGGATGTAAACCAACAAAGGGACGACGCTCCGTATTCGCTGGGCGAATACCCACTAGGTGGTCCACTACCTGATAAGGTAACTTTAAAATACTATCTAAAGCAGCCATCATTTTTTCTTTGAAGGCCAAAGAGGGTTCGCTATTCTGGTATTGCCATTCAAAGCTAGAGCCCACCCAAAACAGATTGTCTTTCCAAGGCACGATGGCCACATTGCTTTTATAAATATTTTCGGCGGGCAGGCCGTCAATAGCTACAACCAATGCTTCTCCTTTATTGGGGGCAAAGGGCAGGGTCTTGAAATAAATATTGTTCATTGAATTTAGCCCATCACAAAAAATTATTTTCTCCGCTTCGATGTTTTTCCATTGTACGCTATTTGTATTCAGTATTAAATCTTTTTCATCGAATTGATCTTCTATATAATTTGCTTGCATTTTTTTTCTACCTGCGTATAAAAACTGAATTAAATCAATCCAATAACATTCGTCAATTTCTCCAGTGCCATGTGTTGTATGGAAAAAACTTTTCCATGCCGGGGATTCATTCTTTTTCAAATAAACATTCTCATGATTTAATCTATAATCAAAACTTTCTTTCATTTGAATGGAAGGATGTATCAAAGCAACGGAGGCCTTTTTGATGATCGGTGCTGCTTCATTTTCTTGAAAAGATTGATACGCATTTACGGCAAAGGGCAAAACAGTTTCAATCATCCAGGTTTGCACTATTCGCCTACCTGTTACCGGATTCATCACACCACTTGCTACTTTAGTGGCAGAAGGCATTGTGCTGTTGTTGATGATTTTAAAAGATAATTTTTTTTCTTGCAAATAGTGGCCCATCCAAGTGCCCACTAAGCCTTGACCCACAATTAAATATTTTACTTTTTCTTGCAATTGTATTTGCTTTATTTTTTTACTGCCTATCTTTTAATTTTAAATCAGTCCCTGAACAAACTTACAATAAAAAATCCCTTATCGATTGGATAAGGGATTGAGGTATCAATTGGGTTGAACTTGTTTATTTTTTTAAAGCAGCAGCCATGGTAATACCAATATCTGCAGGGCTTGCACAAACATGAATGCCACAGGCAGCCATGATTTTCATTTTAGCAGCTGCAGTATCATCCGCACCGCCAATGATCGCACCTGCATGACCCATTCTGCGTCCAGCAGGCGCTGTTTGACCGGCGATAAATCCAACCACTGGTTTTCTTAAATTGTCTTTGATCCAATGGGCCGCATCTGCTTCCATGCTTCCTCCAATTTCACCAATCATGATGATGCCCTTGGTTTCAGGATCGTTCATTAGTAATTCAACGGCTTCTTTGGTAGTGGTTCCAATAATCGGATCTCCACCAATGCCAATAGCTGTTGTAATACCTAAGCCTGCTTTCACCACTTGATCTGCCGCTTCATAAGTTAAAGTGCCACTTTTTGAAACAATACCAATGGTTCCTTTTTTAAATATAAAACCAGGCATGATGCCCACTTTAGCTTCTTCTGCGGTTATGACTCCTGGGCAGTTAGGTCCTATTAAGCGAGTGCTCTTTCCTTGTAAATAATTTTTAACTTTTACCATGTCTTGCACTGGGATGCCTTCGGTAATACATACTACTAAAGCAATTCCAGCATCGGCAGCTTCCATGATTGCATCTGCTGCAAATGCAGGAGGTACAAAAATGATGCTTACATCGGCCCCCGTGGTTTTAACAGCATCCGCCACCGTATTGAAAACGGGTCTGTCTAAATGAACCGTTCCGCCTTTGCCAGGGGTTACGCCGCCTACCAAATTGGTGCCATATTCAATCATTTGACTGGCATGGAAACTTCCTTCTGTACCTGTAAAACCTTGTACAATGATTTTCGAGTTTTTATTGACTAATACTGACATGTAGGGCTATTTTGTTATTTGTGGCGCAAAAATAGGCTAATCGAGGTTTTTTTACACTTATTTTACAACAAAAATTGAAGGTTTTTTTATAAATGGCTTTCATGTGCTACTTTTGCGCTTCGCTTAGACAAATTAAAAAAATTAATATGGCAACAACATCAGACATCAGTCGTGGAATGATTCTAAAATTAGACGGTAACTTATATTCTGTAGTAGAATTTGGCGAAAATAAAACCGCTCGTGCAGCAGCTAAAATCTGGGCTAAATTAAAAGGGGTAGACAATAAAAGATCGATCGAAAAAACATGGAATAGTGGTGAGAATATATATCCTGTCCGTGTGGAGAAGAAGGCTTTTCAATACTTATATAAAGACGATAGCGGCTACAACTTAATGAACAATGAGACTTTTGAGCAAATAGCGATGGCCGAGGAAATGATCGACGCCCCTCAGTTTTTAATTGATGGCGCTGAAGTATTTGTATTTATGAATACTGAAACTGAACTTCCTATTGGAGCAGAGCTTCCAGAAAAGATAGACGTTAAAATTACCTATTGTGAGAACGGCGTGAAAGGAGATACCGCAACGCGTGCCCTTAAAGCAGCTACGATTGAATCGGGAGCGACTGTAATGGTGCCTTTGTTTGTCAATGAAGGAGAGAAGATTAAGATTAATACCAAAAACGGAGAATACGTTGAAAGAGTTAAATAATTTATCTTGGCTCTTTTTGTAGCCTAATTCAGCCTTAAAACAGGCCTAAAATACCTAGAAAAGCCCCGAATCCTCGGGGTCTTTTTTTGCCCAAAATTGCCCATTTTTAATAAAAAAAGCCCTTTTTTTCGCGAAAATCCATAAAAATACCCCAATTTTACCCAAAATTGCTAAACATGGACTTGAAACAAATTCACGATTTAATTAAGGTGGTAAACAAGAGTAATATCGGAGAGATAAGCATCGAAGATAAAGACGGAAAAGTAACCATTAAACAAAAAGAAGAGCATGTAACAGTGAACTCGGTACCTGCAACTTATGCTGCAGCCCCAGTAGCCATGGCAGCTCCTTCTGCAGCTAGTTCTGCTGCGCCAGCCGCACCAGTAGCTCCAGCTGCCACAAATTTATTGACCATTAAAAGTCCAATGATTGGTACTTTTTATAGAAGAGCTTCTCCTGACAAGCCATTAATGGCTGAGGAAGGAACAGTAGTCGCTGCAGGTAAAGTGGTATGTATTATTGAAGCAATGAAGCTTTTCAATGAGATTGAAAGTGAAGTCAAAGGAACCATTGTGAAAATTTTGGTAGAAGATGCCAGCCCAGTGGAGTATGACCAACCTTTATTCTTGGTTCAACCAGAATAAACATTACCCATTTTCAAATTTTAATTCAGAAAAATGTTCAAAAAGATTTTGATAGCCAATCGTGGCGAAATTGCTTTACGTATTATTAGAACCTGCAGAGAGATGGGCATTAAAACAGTGGCCGTTTATTCTACAGCAGATAAAGATAGTTTGCATGTAAAGTTTGCTGACGAAGCTGTTTGTATAGGTGGTCCTAAAGGACAAGAATCCTATTTAAATATTCCACATATCATGGCTGCCTGTGAAATTACCAATGCCGATGCAGTGCATCCGGGATATGGTTTTTTAGCAGAGAATGCAAAGTTTGCACAAATCTGTGCCGACCACGGTATTAAATTTATTGGGCCAACACCCGATATGATTAATAGCATGGGTGATAAAATTACTGCCAAAGAAACCATGATTAAAGCAGGGGTTCCTGTAGTACCGGGTGGAGAAGGTTTATTGGAAGATGTTAATGCTGCTAAAAAATTAGCGAAAGAAATTGGATACCCAGTGATTATCAAAGCCACTGCAGGTGGGGGTGGTAAAGGGATGCGTGTAGTATGGAATGAAGGAGAAATTGAAAAAGCATTTGAAACGGCTAAAATGGAAGCAGGGGCCAGTTTTAAAAACGATGGTTTGTACATGGAGAAATTCGTGGAAGAGCCAAGACATATAGAAATACAAGTAGCAGGAGACCAATATGGAAATGTTTGTCATTTGAGTGAGCGTGATTGTTCTATTCAAAGAAGACATCAAAAATTAGTGGAAGAATCTCCTTCACCTTTTATGACACCAGAACTTCGTCAAAGAATGGGTGAGGCTGCTATTAAAGCAGCAAGCGCTATTAATTACGAGAGTGTTGGTACGGTAGAATTTTTAGTAGATAAGAATCGTAATTTTTATTTCATGGAAATGAATACGCGTATTCAAGTAGAGCATTGTGTTACAGAAGAAGTGGTGAGCTATGATTTAATTAAAGAGCAAATAAAAATTGCTGCTGGTGAAAAAATCTCCGGAAAGAATTATGAACCACAATTGCACGCCATTGAATGTCGCATCAATGCAGAAGATCCTTACAACGATTTTAGACCTTCGCCAGGAAAAATAACAGTACTCCATACCCCAGGTGGACATGGTGTGCGTGTGGATAGTCATGTATATGCAGGCTATGTCATTCCTCCCTACTACGATTCAATGATTGGTAAATTAATCACAGTGGCTCAAACCCGTGAAGAAGCAATTAATACAATGTATCGTGCTTTAAGCGAGTATGTGATTGAAGGAGTGAAAACAACTATTCCATTCCATTTACAATTAATGCAGAACGAAGATTTTAGAAAAGGAAACTTCACAACTAAGTTCCTCGAAACTTTTAAGATCAAATAATCATATTTTAGTCCCATTTCTTCGAAAATTATGGGCCTAAAATATTTTCTCTAATGATTTTTAAAAAGGCCCCATTCTTTGGGCCTTTTTTTTTCCTTATTTATTTGGAGGAATTATTTATAGGAATGCTAATATAATTTTGAGCGAGCTTTCGAGCATTGCGCAGAGCGAGCGAAAAATTAGTATTGAGCATTCCGTTAAAAGAAATTCTTTGTAAAACTAACAATAACGATATTAAAAAGGCCCCAATTTCTTGGAGCCTTTTTGTATTCTATCACTTTGGGGGATTGCTTTAATTAACGTAAGAACAACAACTCTCTGTACTTAGGCAAGGTCCATAATTCATCATCTACCAATTGCTCTAATTTATCAACGTGGTAGCGGATCTTGTCAAAGTATTGTGCTTTTACTTTTGCCTCGTATTCAATGGCTTTTTCTCTTGAGTTTACAATGTTGTTGGCTACTTTACGTGCTTCCACCATCGCATCTACGTTATCATATACTTGTTGAATATGTGTGCTTACATCTTTTAATAAAGACAATTGACCTTTGTATAATTTTTCAGGTAAGGCTGCTTCACGAAGCAAGCTTACATTTTTCAATAACTCGTTTTGATATTTAAGTGCCGAAGGAATAATATGGTTAGTGGCTAAGTCACCCATTATACGCGCTTCAATTTGTACTTTTTTAATATACTTCTCTAATTCAATTTCATAACGCGCTTCTAATTCACTGTGAGAGTAAATATTATTTTCTTTAAATAATTTTTTCGCTTTCTCAGTTACCATCGCATCTAATGCAACAGGCGTTGTCTTTAAATTAGGTAAGCCTCTTTTCTCTGCTTCTTTATGCCACTCTTCGCTATAACCATCGCCTTCAAATAAAATCTTTTTACTTGACACGATATATTTTTGAATGACTTGCATAATCGCAATCTCTTTCTTGTCTCCTTTCTCTATTAATGCATCTACTTCTGCAGCAAATTTGTTTAAAGTATCTGCCACAATAGTATTTAAAATTGTCATTGGGTGACCACAGTTAGCCGTAGAGCCCACCGCGCGGAATTCAAATTTATTTCCCGTAAAAGCAAAAGGAGAAGTACGGTTACGATCGGTATTGTCTAATAATAATTCAGGAATGCTACGGTGTAAATCTAATTTTAAGATAGCTTCATCTTGCTCGTCAAACTTAGTACCCACGCGGCTTTCTACATCGTTCAATACTTTAGATAAATACTCACCTACGAATACTGAAATAATTGCAGGAGGGGCTTCATTGGCGCCTAATCTAAAATCATTAGAGGCAGAAGCAATAGAGGCTCTTAAGATATCCGCGTAATCATGCACGGCTTTAATAGTATTGACAAAGAAAGTCAAGAACATTAAATTGGTCTTAGGTGTTTTACCAGGTGCTAATAAGTT
>CAINEG010000109.1 GCA_903847655.1 uncultured Bacteroidota bacterium | reverse complement strand
TGGAACATGGGCCCGAAGGTCACGATCGATTCGGCGACGATGGCCAACAAAGGCCTCGAAGTCATCGAAGCGCGCTGGCTCTTCGACATCCCCGCCGACCGCATCGACGTTGTGGTACACCCGCAAAGCATCATCCATTCTTTGGTGACGCTGACCGACGGCAGCCTCCAGGCGCTGCTCTCGCCGCCCTCGATGGCCTATCCGATCCAGGACTGCCTCCTCTTCCCGGAACGCCTGCCCTGCCCCGCCCCGCGCCTCGATCTCACCCAGGCCCTGACGCTGGGCATGACCCCGCCCGACCCGGCCCGCTACCCCTGCCTGGGCCTGGCCCGCTCCGCCGCCACCACCGGCGGCACCGCCCCGGCGATCTTCAACGCGGCCAATGAGGTCGCGGTAGCTGAATTCATGGCTGGCAAGCTCCCCTTCACCGGCATCGCCGAGCTCGTCGGCCGGACCTTGGCGGCCGTTTCGGCCCACGAACCGGGCCAATTGGACGAAGTCCTCGCCGCCGACGCCGCCACCCGCGTCGCGGCGTCCAGGCTCGCCCTGGGCCTCGCCCGTTGAGATAAACCCCTTCCCCTCTTTGATGGCTAGTGCATAATCACCGCTCATACCCATGCTTAAAGTATCAAAATGCACATTATTCAATTTTTCTTTAACCATATTAAAAGTGGTAGCAAGTCCATAAAATTCTTTTTTCAATAGGGCTTGATCTTGGGTAAAACTTGCCATACCCATTAAGCCTTTCACCACCACATTGGAATATTTAGCAAGGTTGCCGCTATCGATCAAGTCAAGTAAGCTTTCTGTATCAAAACCGAATTTGGTTTCCTCACTGGCAATATGCACTTGCAACAAACAACTAATAATACGATTGCTTTTGATGGCTTGCTTGTTAATTTCTTGTAATAGCTTCTCTCCATCTACCCCATGAATCAAATGAACAAATGGGGCAATGTATTTTACCTTATTGGATTGTAAATGTCCAATAAAATGCCATTGAATGTCTTTGGGCAAGGAAGCTTCTTTGTCTACCAATTCTTGAACATAATTTTCACCAAAAGCGCGCTGCCCTAGATCATACAAGGCTAGTAGGTCCTCATTAGGTTTAGTTTTACTCACCGCTACTAAATTTACTTTAGCAGTGTCTAATTCCGCTTTTATATTATGGTATGCTTCTTTATAAACTGACATTTATCTTTCTTTAATCAAAATAAAATTACAAATTTTTCAACGTAACTATTTAGTGATATTACGACCAATCACCATTTTTTGAATCTCACTGGTTCCTTCATAGATCTGGGTAATTTTTGCATCACGCATCAATCGCTCTACATGGTATTCTTTCACAAAGCCATAACCTCCATGCACTTGAACTGCTTCTGTAGCCACCCACATGGCCGTATCGCTGGCATGTAATTTTGCCATGGCAGCGGAAGTTGTATAATCAAGGTCATTGTCTTTTTCCCATGCTGCATGATAACAAAGCAACCTGGCAGATTGAATTTTAGTAGCCATTTCTGCTAATTTAAATTGTATGGCTTGATGCTCATGGATGGGTTTGCCAAAAGACTGTCTTTGTTTACTATAGGCCAAGGCCAATTCATAGGCCCCGCTTGCAATACCCAAGGCTTGTGCTGCAATGCCAATGCGTCCACCATTTAATGTTTTCATCGCAAAGGAGAATCCAAAACCATCCGCGCCTATCCTATTTTCCTTTGGTACTTTTACATCAGTAAAGGATACCACATGGGTATCACTACCTCTGATGCCTAATTTATTCTCTTTTGCCCCTACGGTAATTCCAGGGGTATTTTTTTCAACAATAAATGCATTGATTCCTTTGGGGCCTTTGGCAGCATCGGTTTGCGCCATCACTAAATAAATAGATGCAGTAGAACCATTGGTGATCCAATTTTTTACGCCATTTAATAAATAATGATCTCCTTGATCTATGGCTGTGGTATGTTGATGTGTTGCATCACTTCCCGCTTCTGGTTCACTCAATAAAAATGCACCAATATGTAAATGCCCTTCTTTTTTACCTTGGGCCAAAGGGGATAAATATTTTTTCTTTTGTTCTTCAGATGCATAATGTTCCAATCCCCAACAGACTAAACTATTGTTCACACTCATTGCTACAGATACACTAGCATCTACTTTACTAATTTCTTCCATCGCAATCACATAACTAATAGTATCCATTCCGGCACCTCCATATTCAGGTGAAGCCATCATACCAAGAAATCCTAAATCAGCTAATTGTTCTAATTGTTCTTTGGGAAATCTTTGATGTTCATCACGTTCGATGACTCCTGGTAAACATTGTTGTTGTGCAAATGCACGCGCAGCTTTTTGAATCATCAACTGCTCTTCTGTTAATTTGAAATCCATTGCTCAATAATTTCTACAAAATTACGCTAACAATTGTTAGTGCGATAATTTATTTTGAATTAATTGAAATAAAACTGATTTATCAATGTCATTGATGACAGCGCTACTGTCTTGTCTAAAATGTCTTTTGAAAGCGAGGATGGCAGCACTGGTATCCTTGATGTCATAGCCCAACATGGACAAAGCCATGGGAATAGAAAGGCCGGCTGGCAAACTATCCGTTAAGTTGGGCTCAAACCAAACACCAAAGCCATTTTTAGCCAATTGAGGCCAGGGGAATTGTATGTTTGGATCGTTCTTTCTAACAGGGGCAATGTCTCCATGACCAATGAAATTATTGGCTGGAATTTTATAGGTCTCTTTTAATTTAGCCAATAACAAAACTAAACTATTAATTTGTGCAGTATCAAAAGGCTCAAAACCATTGTTGTCTAATTCGATGCCAATGGAACTTGAATTGATGTCGGTATTGTTGCCCCATTTAGCCACCCCTCCATGCCAGGCCCTGAAATAATCATTGAGCATGTGATGGATCGTTCCATCTTTACAAATAACATAATGCGCACTCACCTTGGTTCTTTCTAAAGTAAAGGTTCTTAATGTTTGTTCACAAGAGTTTTGTGCTGTATGATGAATGATGACAAAATTAGGCTTGCGTAAATCAAAGTTCGTAGTACCTACCCAATCTGATGACTTGGGCAATTGATCTATGATTTGAAGATCAGGGCTTAGATGTATTTGTTTGACTAAATTAGTTGCTTGATGCTTATAGAAACGATTTGTCTTAGCATAGGGGAAACGCGTGCAAGCAAAAAAACTGGTTAGCCATACGGCTCCAGCTAATAAAATAAAATTTTTTGATGCCCGCATTGGATATAATTTTAAAATAACCCTATTTAATGATACAAGTTGGTTCTTGCTGACTCAAACAATGAAAACTACCTAGTCCCCAAATAATATCGCTAGAATCAATACCCACTACTTCTCTAGTGGTAAAACAAGACTGTATAATTTGCATGGCTTTATCATCTGCATCACATTTAAATGTAGGCACAATAATATGTCCATTGCTTATATAAAAATTAGCATAAGAAGCAGGAAGGCTTTGACCTTCATAAATTACTTCCGCAGGCATAGGTAATTCTACAATATTTAATTGCTTGCCATTGAGCAAACGCATTTGCTTTAACTCTTTTAAATTCTGTTCTAATAGATCATGGTTCGCTGAAAGCACATTAGGCTCCACTACTGTAATCACGGTGTCTTCATTCACAAAACGAACTGTATCATCGATATGACCATCGGTATCATCACCTACTATACCATCACTAACCCATAACACTTGGTCGATCCCATAATAATCACTCAAATATTTTTCAATCTGAGCTTGATTTAAATGCGGGTTTCTATTAGGATTCAATAAACAAGATTTTGAAGTCATCACAGTTCCAGCGCCATTAAAATC
>CAINEG010000108.1 GCA_903847655.1 uncultured Bacteroidota bacterium | reverse complement strand
CAATTTGACTCCACTGTTTCGGCACCTCCACATTGGTCATTTCAAATACTTTTTCTCCATTAGGATTTTTGATCACGCTATCTCTGTAGTCGTATTCAAATTGATCGAATGGAGAAACATTCTCTTTAGTAAATAGGCGAGAAAATTCTAAGCCTTTTTTTGTTTTTGGAGTAGCCATGGTCTTTATTCTATTTTGGATGTTAGTGGGTTATCCCTGTAGGTTTTTCAAAAACCTTGACGGGTATACGAAAATATCTTTCTATACCCACAATGCAGCCATGGAAATATCAACAGCTGTGGAAAAGATATGTGGATTAAATTAAACAGCTTGTCCGGCTTGATTTCCGCGATTTATCCCCATATAATGTTAGTTTCTGCGAAAAAAAAACCTTGGATTATTGGATTTTTTAGTAATAAATAGAGATTAGTCGCTCCATATATAATTTAATTGGATAATTTTGAAGAATCGAACAAAAAGATGCACCTTTCGGGTCTTAACCAATGACGCAGCACATTTACCATACTATAGCCAATGGCAAGGCAAAAGCGCAAAAAGCTTTTGCAGTTTTGATTGACCCAGACAAGCTTAACGAGCAAAGCTTAATCCATACTATTGAAATTGCTGTCAAGGCAAAAGTTGATTTCTTTTTTGTGGGCGGTAGCTTGGTAGTGACAGATACTTTGGACACCATGGTATCTACTATAAAAAAACATTGTGCCATTCCTATCCTTTTGTTTCCAGGCTCACCAGATCAAATTACTCCAAAAGCAGATGCCTTATTGTATTTGTCCTTGATATCTGGACGCAATCCAGAATTGCTGATTGGTCAACATGTAATTAGCGCTCCCTTTGTAAGACAAAGTGGTTTAGAAATTATTCCTGTAGGCTATATGCTCATTGATGGTGGTTCCCCTACTACTGTATCCTATATCTCCAATACCAACCCAATTCCTTCCAATAAGAATGATATAGCTATTTGCACGGCCATGGCAGGTGAGATGTTGGGGCTTAAATTAATATACATGGATGCGGGCAGTGGTGCCTTAAAAGCCATTCCAACCGCCATGATTAAAGAAGTAGCCAAACACCTACAAATTCCATTGATTGTTGGGGGTGGAATTACTTCTGCAGAAAAAGCCAAAGAAAATTGTATGGCGGGTGCAGACATTATTGTAGTGGGCAATGCGGCTGAAAAAGATCCTGAATTAATCACTGCTATTTCAGCGGCTATTCACAGTTTAAATAAATAGTTGTCTTAGCTTAGAAGCTCATCATTTCTTTAAACTTCACCGTTTGACGACGGCTAATTTCTATCTTTTCTCCCCCTTTTAATTCTACTAGCAAGCCTCCATTAAAATAGGGTTCGATTTTTTCAATCCAATGCAAGTTGATGATATGTTTTCTATTGGCTCTAAAAAAAACATGGTCGTCTAGTCTATCTTCCAAGGCATTCAAGGATTTTAAAATTAGTGGCTTATTGGTATCAAAGTATACTTTCGCATAATTGCCCACACTTTCAAATAAGCGTATGTCTTGTAATTTCACAAACCAACATTTCTCCCCGTCTTTCACAAATACCTGATCTGATTCTGACAAAGGACCTCTTTGATTGCCTGATAAACTTGCACGTTCTAATTCAATTTCTGCTTGTAATTTTTGAATGGCATCTGCTAATCGCTTAGGGTCAATAGGCTTTAATAAATAATCCAAGGCATTTACTTCAAAAGCTTTTAAAGCAAATTCATCATAAGCAGTAGTAAAAATTACCTTGGGTGCTTTTTCTAATTCAGACAATAAATCAAAGCCTGTTTTGCCGGGCATTTGAATGTCTAAAAAAATAAGGTCGGGTCTAGCCAAATCAATCTTCTCTACCCCTTCCTCTACATTACTTGCTTCGTCTATGATGACTATTTCAGGATGCTGGGCCAATAACTTTTTTAACTCAGTGCGAGCCAGTCTTTCATCGTCAACTATGATTGCTTTAATGGGCATAATTTATTTTTTAGGAATGGATATGGGTATGGCTAATTTGGCAGTAACTTGATTGGGCTTGCATTGAAATAGCTCAAACAAGGCTTGTCCATGGTACAAAATATTCAAACGCTCTTTTGTGCTTTGTAATCCAAAACCATCTCGCTCCGTGGATTGCAATAAGCCTGTATTTTGTACCACCAAGACCAATTTATCTTGTTCAAATTTTGAAATAATTTTGATCAAACAATCCCCAGGTTGCTTACCTAGCCCATGCTTGATGGCATTTTCTACCAAGGTTTGCAACATCATTGGAGGCAATTGATTGTCTATTGTTGCAGGATCAATTTCATACTCTATTTTCAATCTATCTGCAAAACGGATATATTCTAAAGCCAAATAATCTTTGACAATGTTTAATTCTTTTTTTAGGGAAGTAATTTCCACTTTGTCTACTTGAATACTACTTCTTAAAATATTACTTAGTTCTGTAATAGCCTGCCTTGCTCTTTGTGGATCTTCATCCACCAAGGCTCGAATGCTGTTTAATGCATTAAAAATAAAATGCGGATTAATTTGAGACTTAATGGTTTTTAATTCCAATTCTTTAATGATAGTTTCTAGTTTTACTTTATTGACCTCCTCAGAATTAGTAAATTCTATATAATGCCATAGAACGTAAATCGAAATCCATACCAAGAAAATAGGGGTATCCAAAATCAAACTAAATAAAAATCTTTTATTGACCCTTTCCCCATTCCAATTGTTTACAATGCTGGATATAGACCAAGTAAAATGATCGCTTAAATTTTTAGGCCCTTCTCTGTCTGAATCAAACAACCTAAATATTTCAATAATCGAACTCGTAAAGAGGCTAAACAAGACAGAGAAAAATATAATCAATGAAAATATTTTCCACCATTGATGGGAAGGCGTGGGCGGTCTCAAAGAAAGTTGAATCATTGATTTTCTCAATAAGTGAGTCATCAAAATCCCAAAAATAATATTGATTAAAATCCTAGGATAAAAAGTGAGGCTTAATTGCTTATCCAACATATAGGCAAAAAAGATAATGGTAAGCCCATAGCTTAACCAACCAGCAATTTGACAAATCCAATATAAGGAGGTTGATTTTTTCATCTCTCTCAAATTTACTCCTATTTGCTTGCTTATTGGGCTTTAGATTGGATAGGTGGCCAAATAATTGGGTAGATGGCAATTGTCTTTGTTTCACTTTAAACTTTTGTTGAATATTTATGTTATTAACTTACTTTTACAACACAAATTTGAAGCATGCAGATTGAGGCAGGCCCTTTATTAAAGATCATTAACGCTCCGGAAGACTTAAAAAAGATTTCGAAGGAAAAATTACATCAAGTATGTGACGAATTGCGTCAGTACATTATTGATGTGGTGAGTGTGCATGGCGGGCATTTTGCAGCAAGCCTAGGTGTGGTCGAATTGACTGTGGCCCTCCACTATATTTACAATACCCCTTATGACCAATTGGTATTTGATGTAGGCCATCAAGCCTATGGTCATAAAATTTTAACGGGTCGTCGTGATGATTTTATAAGTAATCGTAAATACAATGGCTTAAGTGGTTTCCCAAAAAGATCAGAAAGTGAGTACGATACTTTTGGCGTTGGCCACTCTTCAACTTCTATCTCTGCCGCCTTGGGTATGTCCATGGCAGCAAAGTATAAAAAAGAAAATAGAAAATCGGTAGCCATCATTGGAGATGGATCTATGACAGCAGGTATGGCTTTTGAAGCCATGAACCATGCAGGTGTTGCGGATAGTGATGTATTGATTATATTGAATGACAATTGCATGAGCATCGATCCAAATGTGGGTGCCCTCAAAGAATACTTAACCGACATTAGTACTTCGCCTACCTATAATAAAGTAAGAGACGAGCTTTGGCAGTTGATGGGCAAATTACCTATTGGTAAAACCTTTACCCGTGAGATGGCTTCTAAAGTAGAAGCCAGTTTAAAAGGGGTGATTTCTAAGAGCAGCAATTTATTTGAAGCATTGAACCTTCGTTATTTTGGACCTATCGATGGACATAATATTGCTAATTTGGTAGATACCTTAAAAGATTTAAGAGAAATACCTGGTCCGAAAATATTGCATATACTTACTGTCAAAGGAAAGGGTTATGCCTTGGCAGAAAAAGACCAAACCAAATGGCATGCACCTGGTTTGTTTGATAAATTAACTGGGGAGATCATTAAGAAAAAAATTGAAACGCCACAGCCGCCTAAATACCAAGATGTTTTTGGACATACCATTGTGGAATTGGCCAAATTGAATAAATCCATTATGGGTATTACCCCTGCTATGCCAAGTGGTTCT
>CAINEG010000107.1 GCA_903847655.1 uncultured Bacteroidota bacterium | reverse complement strand
ATCCAAGAAATTGGGAGCAAACCAAATATGAAACTGCAGTACTGAATGATCTTGGCAAAAAATTATTGGGCCTAGAGAAATGGTAGGAACTACTACACTCAATAATGGGATAACTATGCCTCTATTGGGTTTAGGTGTGTATGACATGTACCATCAAGAAGCCGAACAAGCAGTAGAAACCGCTATTGAAATAGGTTATCGATTGATTGATACAGCCAGCATGTATGAAAATGAAAAAGAAATTGGACATGCTATAAAAAATTCAGGCATTAAAAGATCTGAAATTTTTTTAACCACCAAACTAAACAATACCGATCATGGGTATGAGCAAGCCCTTAAAGCTTTTGATGATAGTTTAAAAAAACTAGGACAGGATTATGTGGATTTGTATTTAATACATTGGCCCATCAAAGAAGGACGAGCAGCCTCCTGGAAAGCAGTAGAAAAAATTTATGCAGATAAAAGAGCACGTGCCATTGGGGTAGCCAATTACACCCTTCCTTTTTTAGAAGAATTAAAAACTTATGCCAATATAGTTCCTGCTGTCAATCAAATTGAATTTACGCCTTGGTTGTATCAAGAAGAAGTATTGAATTATTGTAAAAAGCAAGGTACTCAATTGCAATCTTATTCGCCCATCACCAGAGGACAAAAATTCAATGACCCAAGATTGATTTCACTTTGTGAAAAATATCAAAAAACTCCGGCCCAAATTATTTTAAATTGGAATTTGCAATTAGGGGTATCTAGCATTCCAAAATCTTCGAAGCGAGAAAGATTACTTGAAAATTTTGAGGCAAGTTCTTTTAGCTTAGCGCTACAAGATGTTGCTTTTATGAATACATTTAATGAAGGATTCAGAATTTGCGATGATCCAATTATCTTTATATAACCAAACACCAACTATGAAAAAATTATTATTTATTCTTACGCTCGGTTTTTTTAGTTTCCATCAAGGTCAAGCACAAACTGCTACAACAAAAAAGCAGGAACTAAAGCATGTAGTATTATTTACCTTCAAAGCTAGTTCTAGTAAGGCTTCTGTAGATTCAGTAGTGAAGGCCTTCAACCATTTGTACGGAACCGTACCACAGGTAAAAAATATGGAATGGGGATTAAACATGAGTCCTGAACATCTAGATCAAGGATTTACCCATTGCTTTAGTTTAACCTTTAGCAATGAAAAAGATTTAGCCAATTACCAATTGCACCCAGCGCACAAAGCTTTTCAAACCATTTTAAAACCACATATGGACAAGGTTTTTGTGGTAGATTATTTTGTAGCAGCTAGATAAAAAATTTAAATACCAAAAAGGGCCTCGAAAAATCGAGGCCCTTTTTTTATATTCATTGATTAAGCTTACCAGCCTATACCATAATCCTCCCCATGATGAGAACTACCGCCCCAGATACTTCCATGCTTCCAATCCAATAAAATCGCATTGATAGGGCCATTGGTTCTTTCCTCAAAACTTAAAGTATAACCCATACCACGTAATTCTTTGCGCACCCAATCTGGCACATTGTTATTTAATAATAAATTACCTGGCTTAGGTTTCCTGTCTTCAATTTTTGAACCGCCTAAAGACAACCACAATTGATTGGTATTAATGTTGGCTGCTTCTGTTGCTTCTTGCACTGTCATCCCAAATTCAACCATGTTCAAAAAAAACTGTAACAAGTTTTGATCCTGTGTATCTCCTCCCTGCACACCAAAGGCCATATAGGGTTTGCCGTCTTTCATGGCCATGCTTGGCGTTAAAGTAACTCTTGGTCTTTTTCCTGGGGCTACCACATTGAATGGATTGATGGCAGAATCTAAAACAAAACTCTGCATTCTTTGACTCATGCCTACACCGGTATTGCCTGCAATGACTGCGGGTAACCAGCCACCACTAGGGGTTACAGAGACTACCCAACCTTCTTTGTCGGCAGCTTCTACTGTAGTGGTGCCCCTCCACAATCGATCCATGTAAGCAGCATCAGGCAAATTATTATTTTCATTGGCCACAATGGCATCATGGGCAGGTAAAAAATTAGTTTTTGATTTACTGCTGTCTGAATTGGATTTATACCCTCTTGATTTTAATAAATCTAAAAAAGGATTTTGTTTGCCTTCAAATGGATAAGGATCGCCCGGACCTGCATTTGGATTGTTCGCCACAAAATTTATTTCACTCGCTCTTTGCTTTCCATATTCTTTACTTAACAATCCTTTCATGGGTTGATTAATAGCAAAGCGTGGATCTCCATAATAAAAATCACGGTCTGCAAAACTTAAATTCATTGCTTGATACACTGTATGAATGTATCTAGCAGAATTATAGCCCATACTTTTTAAATCAAAATTTTCTAAAATATTTAACGCTTGCAATAAAGCAGGGCCCTGTGTCCATGGTTGTAATTTATATACTTCTATCCCTTTATAATTGATATGCGTTGGGGCTTCTTCCACAGGTTGCCAATTCGCTAAATCTTCTTTGGTAATTAAGCCGCCTTGCTCTTGCACGCCTCTGACAAATTCATCTGCAATATCTCCTTTATAAAATCTATCGTAAGCAGCAGCGATGGCTTCTTTTCTTGTCTTCCCTTTTTTCAATGCTGTTTGTTCGGCATCCACCATTTTTTCTAAAGTGTGGAGTAAATCTTCTTGTACAAAAATTTCACCTGCTTCAGGCGCTTCTCTTTTTTGTCCCAAATGGGGTAACAATACTTTTTTACTGTAAGGCCATTGTTTAATTTTTGCTTTTCCTTTTTCAATGCTGTTGGCTGTTTGTGCATCGATGGGATAGCCTGCTGCCAATTCCATCGCAGGGGCCAATACTTCTTTCAAACTCATGGTGCCATAGTTGGACAACATAAAACATATACCACCTGGTGTGCCAGGCGTAGTAGCTGCTAATGGACCAAATTCTGGAGGAAAGTTGTAGCCCTTTGATTTAAAAAATGCAGGGGTTGCTCCTGTGGGTGCAAAGCCCATGGCATTGATGGCCATGACTTGCTTGGTATTAGGGTTGTAGATTAAAGCCTGCGTTTCTCCCCCCCAACTCAACACATCCCACATGGTGCAAGTGGCTGCCAGCATAGCACAGGCCGCATCGACTGCATTTCCACCACGCTCAAAAATTTTAGCCCCTGCAGTAGCGGCCAAAGGTTTGCCTGTGATGGCCATCCAATTTTTTCCATGCAAGGGTGGCTTTTGGGTTTGTTGCGCCATCAATGAAATTGAAAATGCCAACATGAATAAGAAAAGTATATGTTTCATAGATCTATTTTTAAAGCATTTAAAAATACTATTTTATTTGCAACTTAAAGTAAAAAGCCCCGCTTCGAAAACTCGAAGCAGGGCTCAACTAAAAATATAAACTTTTCTATTATTTAGTTTTCATTGAAATTGGAAGTGAAGGACTTTGGATCCATTTGATAAAATTGGAAACAATGCTATATAAGAAATGGTAGATAGCAAGATTGATATACAAAATCGCTAAACCCCAAGCTACATTTAAAAAAGCGCCACCCACTAATAATACGTCATTAATATTCCATAACATATCACCAGTAAAGTTTTGTGTAGCACCCATTTTCCATGCAGTAAAAGAATTTAAAACACCAGTTAAGAAATCTAATTTTAAAGCACTGAATAAATTACTTAATCCTTCCATAGGCAAGCCAGCAACACCACTGATTCCAGACAAAGGAACTTCAGTAGCAGCATTGTATAAATTAGTATCAAATAAGAAAGATAAGCTGAAGCAACAAGCGCCAATAAAGGCACCTACGGCAGCCACTTCACCCAAAATTCTAATATTGGTGGTCACCAAATCTTTAAAAATAAAGCCCACCATGCCATGATGAGAAGCTCCAAGACTTTCCCCTCTTGCTCTAATGATGTGCGCGATAGGAAAAACAGAATAAATGAGTAAAAGAGTAGTTAGTACACTACCTAATTTAGCCAGGCCCGAACTGGTAGAAGCGGTGAAATAGGTCATTGCCCCATGAATAATGGCAACTTCCATAACAATAAACACTACGATGGACAGGAGCTGATAGACCGATTTGGTATAAGCTCTTACCCCATTTTGAGCATCGAAATTATCCACTGCTGCATTTAATTGCGCATTCAAAACCTTTTGATTGACCATTTGAGGGAAATCCAGGATTTGTTGATAGATTTTTTTCATTTTGTTTTGGGTTTTTGGTTTGGTTTGGTTATTTATAAGCAAAACGACATATAAAAATTACAATTAATTATTATATATTAAGCGTATTTGAAGCTGGTCTCTTAAACACATGCGCTGATTGATTTTTAAAAGGTTGACTACCAACTAAAAAAAATTTATTTAAATTAAAACTTTATGTTTTTCTTAACATTTTAATTTTGTAAACTATATCTACATAAAAGGCTTTGCAAGAATTGATTATTAATAAAAAATGATATAACTTAATCATTGATTAATATGAAGTAAGCATGCGTTTTATTAAAATTCCAATGGCTTATTGGATAGTAGTTTCCTCTATTATATTGGTGACTGTTGTTTCCAGTTATTTTGTGAGCAACAATAAGGTTGATTTTAATGCAGAAATTAAACCGCTCTTAAATAAAAAATGTATTACTTGTCATGGTGGTGTAAAACGACAAGCTGGATTTAGTTTATTATTTAGAAGCGATGCCCTTGCAAAAAGCAAATCTGGAAAATTTGCCATCATTCCCGGTGATGCCCAAAATAGCGAAATGATCAAGCGTCTTTATCTCAAGGATCCTGAAGAGCGCATGCCTTACAAACATCCACCTTTAAACAACGACGAAATTGCTTTATTAATAAAATGGATCAATCAAGGTGCAGAATGGGGAGAACATTGGGCCTATGTGCCCCTAAAAGAACCTAGTATTCCAAATGTCACTAAGGGCCTATTTGGTTGGTTTGGCAAACCTGAATGGATAAAAAATAATGTAGATGCATTTATCTATGAAAAATTAAAACAAGAAAAATTAACGCCTGCTTCATTGGCAGATAAGTCAACTATTTTAAGAAGAGTAAGTTTAGATTTAATTGGAATACCCGCCCCGGAGGCCATCGCCAAAAAATATTTAGCAAGTACCAAGGACAATGCTTATGAACAATTAGTAGACACTTTATTATCCTTGCCTCAATATGGGGAGAAGTGGACCAGTATGTGGATGGACATGGCTAGATATGCAGATACCAAGGGTTTTGAAAAAGATGATGCAAGAAATATTTGGAGGTACCGCGATTGGTTGATTGATGCTTTTAATACGGATAAACCATACAATATTTTTTTAACAGAACAATTGGCTGGAGATTTATTACCTGATCCTACCGATGCCCAATACATCGCCACTGCTTTTCATCGCAATACCTTAACCAATGATGAAGGAGGAACAGACAACGAAGAATTTAGAACTGCTGCTGTCATTGATAGAGTCAACACTACTTGGGTAAGTTTAATGGGCACTAGTTTTGCATGTGTGCAATGCCATAGCCATCCTTACGATCCCTTTAGACAGGATGAGTATTATAAATTCTTAGCCTTGTTCAACAATACGCGTGATGAAGATACTTGGGCAGAATATCCAGTGCTCAAAGAATTTCACCAGACAGATAGCATAAAATTTATTGCTTTAAAAAATTGGTTAAATAAAAATGCGCCCAATAGAGCAAAAGAAATCACTCAATTTATTAAAACCGGACAACCGGCCATTAATTCTTTGGTCGCAGAGGAAATAAAAAATGGCGCCTTAGCGGATACCAAATGGTTGCAGTTTAGAAACAAGGGTTCAGCTAAATTAAAAAACATAGACATCACTGGTTTTACAGAATTGTATTATAGATACATCAGTTGGAAGTCAGGAGGACAATTTCAAATACGCATCGATTCTGTAAATGGAGAAATAGTAAAAAATATCTCTGTTGAAAATTCAAAGGGGGCTTGGAAAATTGCCAATGTTGCCATCCCTCAAACCATTGGTAAACATGCGTTTTATTTAACCTATAGCAATCCACAATTAAAAAGCCCCGAAGAAAATGGGGTACAATTTGATTGGTTTCATTTTACACAGCCCTTCCCTGGAAAAAATTTACCAGGCTATGCCCTTGCCTATCAAAACTTTGAAGCTTTACTTTATCCTACAGGCGCTACTGAAACACCCATCATGATGGAAAACCCATTCAATCTTTCAAGAACTACCCATGTTTTTGAAAGAGGCAATTGGTTGGTCAAAGGAAAAACAGTAGTGGCGGATGTGCCTGCCTCCTTAGGTGGGCTACCTGCAGGTGCGCCACGTAATCGTCTAGGGTTGGCTATTTGGTTAACAGATAAAAAAAACCCACTTACTTCCAGAACTATTGTCAATAGAATTTGGGAGCAATTATTTGGTCAAGGCATTGCAGAAACATTGGAAGACTTAGGCACCCAGGGCATTGCACCTACCCATGAATCTTTATTGAATTACTTGTCTTATCAATTGATGAACACCCATCGTTGGAGTTTGAAAAAAACAATCAAAGAAATAGTGACTAGCGCTACCTATCAGCAGGATTCAAAATTTAATAAAGATGCGATGGTCAAAGATCCTTTCAATAAATTCTATGCAAGAGGCCCTCGGATCAGACTGTCTGCAGAACAAATAAGAGACCAAGCTTTAATGGTGAGTGGACTATTGAGTAATAGAATGTATGGCCCCAGTGTGATGCCTTATCAACCAGAAGGCGTTTGGAAATCGCCTTATAATGGCGCCACTTGGAATATCAGTAAAGAAGGCAATCAATATAGAAGAGCTTTATATACCTATTTAAAAAGATCGGCCCCTTATCCATCGATACTCAGTTTTGATGGCACCAGTAGAGAAGTTTGTACTGTGCGCAGAATAAGAACCAATACCCCTTTGCAAGCTTTAAATTTATTGAACGATTCCGTCTACATCGAAGCTGCACAACATTTTGCCCTAAGAATTAAAAATTTGGTACCAGAAAATGCGAGTAAACAAATTAGCAAAGGATATGAGTTGGCTTTTAATAAATCCATCTCCGCAGAACAACAAAAAGTATTTGAAAAATTATACAATAAGGCTTTTGCAAAATACAGTCAAGACAGTTTAAAAGCAGAACAAATCACCGGAGATAAAAAAGCCGATCCCGCAGCAGCTGCCTTAGTTATGGTGGCTACTGCGCTATTAAATACCGATGAATTTTTGACAAAAAATTAAGGAGATGAGTAAAGAAAATAAAAAAATAATTAAAGAAGCAACGATTGCCACAACAGAGCAAATTACAAGAAAGTATTTTTTTAAGGAATGCTTTTCTGGTATTGGTGCAATGGCCTTGGGGTCGATGTTACAAGGTTGTGATTGGTTAGGGAACAAGGATAGCTTTACTAATTTCACCAATACCAATCCATTGATGGCGCGTGCGCCTGATTTTATTGGAAAAGCAAAATCGGTGATATATTTGCATATGGCGGGTGCCCCTTCTCAATTGGAATTATTTGATTACAAGCCCGAATTGCTAAAATTAGATGGTCAAGATTGTCCACAAAGTTTATTAGAAGGAAAAAAATTTGCTTTCATACGTGGAGTACCAAAAATGTTGGGGCCACAAGCCGTCTTCAAACAAAGAGGACAAAGTGGTGCTTGGATCTCAGACAATCTTCCACATTTAGCTACCGTAGCAGATGAGCTTAGTTTTTTAAAAGCAGTACAAACCGATCAATTCAATCATGGTCCTGCGCAATTATTGATGCATACAGGATCGCCTCGCTTAGGCCGCCCTAGTATTGGCTCTTGGGTCACTTATGGGTTGGGTAGCGAAAACAATAACCTGCCTGGTTTTGTCGTGCTTACTTCTGGTGGCAACAATCCTGATGCAGGAAAAAGTGTTTGGGGAAATGGTTTTTTACCTTCTGTGTATCAAGGCGTACAATGCCGCAACGAAGGAGATCCTGTATTATTTTTAAAAGATCCAGCAGGCATGGATAGAGATTTACGCAAAGCATCTATCGATGCGATCAATGAAGCCAATCAATTGACCTATAATGAATTTCAAGATCCAGAGATTATTGCTAGAATGGCACAATATGAAATGGCATTTAAAATGCAAATTTCTGTTCCTGATGTGATGAACATCAATGATGAACCCGAATACATTCAAGAAATGTATGGCACTACCCCAGGTAAAGCAAGTTTTGCCAACAATGTTTTATTGGCACGCAAACTAGTTGAAAAGGGCGTACGCTTTGTACAATTGTTTGATTGGGGTTGGGACAGTCATGGCACCGATGGAAGCACGGCCATTGACATTGGATTCATCAACAAATGTAGAAATATAGACAAACCCATCACTGCCTTGTTATTGGATTTAAAACAAAGAGGATTATTAGACGAAACCTTAGTAGTATGGGGTGGAGAATTTGGAAGAACACCTATGCAAGAAAATAGAGATGGTAAAACCATGCCCTTCAAAGGAAGAGACCATCATACAGAAGCCTTTACTACTTGGATGGCAGGCGGTGGCATTAAACAAGGAACTAGTTTTGGAGAAACGGATGAGATAGGCTACAGTGCCATCAGCGGTAAGGTCACTGCTTATGATATGCAAGCCACTATTTTAAATCAATTGGGTTTTGATCACGAAAAGTTAACCTATGCTTCTCAAGGAAGACAATTCAGATTGACGGATGTGCATGGCAGGGTCATCAACGAAATCATTGCTTAAATAAATTTAATTTTTGTGAAAATAGATAGAAGAAAATTTTTAACCAATACTACTGGCATCGCAGCGTTAAGCTTGAGTCCTTTAGCATTCCTTAAAGCAAATACTAACAATATGCCAATCAATAATTTTAAACCCATCCTACTAGCCACTAGTTGGGGCTATGAAGGAAGCGTAGATGATTTTTGTGCCAAAGCAAAGAAAGCAGGCTATGACGGCATTGAAATGTGGTGGCCAATGGAAACCAAGGGCCAAGAAGAATTATTTAATGCATTAAAAAAACATGATTTATCTATTGGCTTTTTAGTTGGTGTTGGAGAAACAGATCCAGCAAAACATGTTACTGCATTTAAAAATATGTTGAGCAGCCTTATACAAAACACCAAACAAAAACCTTTGTATGTCAATTGTCATTCAGGAAAAGATTATTTTTCATTTGAAATAAACAATGAAATCATTGCCTATACTTTAGAGCAAGTTAAAAATTCAGGTATTCCCATCCAGCATGAAACACATCGATCTAGAATGCTCTATGCTGCGCCTAATGCAAAATTATTGATGGAAAAAAATCCAGCATTAAGAATCACGCTAGATATTTCACATTGGTGCAATGTGCATGAATCTTTATTGCATGATCAAGAGGAGACAGTTCAATTGGCCTTATCCAGAACCGATCACATACATGCGCGCGTAGGTCATGCAGAAGGGCCTCAAGTGAACGACCCGCGTGCCCCTGAATGGGCAGCAGAAGTACAAAGACATTTGGAATGGTGGGATGCAGTGGTACAAATGAAAATTAAAAATGGTGCCACCTCCTTAACTTTCTTGACTGAGTTTGGTCCACCCAATTATATGCCTACGATGCCCTATACACAACAACCATTGGCCAATCAATGGGAAATTAATGTATACATGATGCAACTCTTAAGAAAAAGATATCAGCAAGTTTAATTTCACTAATAAAATAAATTTAATTGGATAGTATTATCAATTTTTTTGGGCATTTTCATCCGCTACTGGTTCATTTACCCATTGGCATATTGTTGTTTGCCATTTTGATTCACTGGTTGGCTCAAAAAGAAAAATATGTTTTGTTTGAAAACATCGTCCCCTTTAGTTATTTAATAGGCGCTGCCTCGGCTATCGTCACCTGCATTAGCGGATTGGCTTTATCTACCAATGGGGAATATGATACCCAAACATTGTTTTACCATCAATGGTTGGGCATTCTCTTAGCCCTCATCTCCACAGTGGGTGTATACTTTACAAAAAAGAATAAAGCAAAACAATTAAAATGGACTTCGCTTACGCTATTGGTTTTGATTTTGCTAACTGGTCATTTTGGAGGAACCCTTACCCATGGTGCTGATTATTTAACCAAGGGGTTGAAAGCAAAAAAAGCAATCAAGGCAAGGCCTAATTTTTCAAACGTGCAAGAAGCTATATTATTCGAAGACATCATTCAACCCATTTTAGAAGAAAAATGTTATGGCTGTCATTCAGCAATCAAACAAAAAGGAAAACTAAGATTAGACAGCAAAGAATGGATTTTGAAAGGAGGTGAGGACGGCATTATCCTTCACCAAGGTAGCGCTTTGAATAGTTCCTTATATAAAAAAATAATTTTAGATCCCTTAGATGAAAAACACATGCCTCCTAAAGGCAAGCCTCAAATAACAGAAAAAGAAAGAGTCTTGATTGAGTGGTGGATCAATAGCGGTGGGTTTTTTGATAAAAAAGTAAAAGACTTGGTCCAACCAGCCAATATTCAAATGGTCTTGGCCAACTTTGAAAAAAATACGTCAAAAGCTTTGAATGAAGATATTCCTACCAAAGAAATTAAACTGGCCAATCAAACCAGTCTAAATAATTTAACTAAAATGGGAGTCACCATTTTACAAGTAGCCAAGCACTCCAATTATTTAACGGCTAATTTTATTAATGTGGTAAAAACCAATGATACCATTGACAACCTAATTAAAACAGTCAGCTCGAATATTGTATGGTTAAAAATGCCAGGCATTGCGTTTAGTAATTCATTGGCCAATGCCATTGGCTATTGTGATTCATTGACAAAATTAAGTATTGAACATTCCAGCATAACAGACAATCAATTAATCAGTTTTCAAAATTTGAAACGATTGCATTATTTAAACTTAGTGGGGACAAAAATAAGTTTGAAGGGATTATTGCAATTAAAATCATTGGTTAATATAAATGAATTGTATCTTGGTCAAACAAGTATCACCAATAAAGATGCTGCATTAATTCAAAAAACATTTCCGAAAGCAAAAATTATTTTTGGCAATTACCATACCGAAAATATTGCTTCAGACACCATTGTTTTAAAAGTAGCTGCAAAAAAATAAACACACATGAAAAGAATAATTAAAGCATTAAGTTTTATTGCTACTGCCTTTGTATTGTTATTGGTAGTGGGCTTAACTGTATTTGGACAAAGAGACATTCCAGTTGAAAAGCTAAAATTAAAATACGCTACCGGGGCTTCCTCCTTTATGCCTTTGATGGGTATGCAAGTACATTATAGATCCGAAGGGAATCTAGCAGATAGCCTGCCCTTGGTCTTAATTCATGGCACTTCCGCTTCGCTGCATACTTGGGATTCTTTAGTTAAACTACTGACCGCTACTACCCATAAAAGAATTATTCGAATGGATTTGCCTGCCTTTGGCCTTACCGGACCTAATCCCGAAAATAAATACCAGGCTGCTTATTATACTTTATTTATTGATTCATTCTTACAAGCCTTACAGATCAAGCAATGCTTATTGGGTGGCAATTCCTTAGGAGGGGCCATTGCCTGGCAGTATGCCGTAGCTCATCCTGATAAAGTAAACCAACTTGTTTTAATAGATGCGGCAGGCTATCCCATAAAAAATGAAAAAGGAAGTTTGGGTTTTAAAATAGCCAGCATGCCCATCATTAATAATTTATTATTGGTGTTTACACCTAAGTCTTTGGTTAAAAAAAGTTTAGAAAATGTTTTTTATGATCCCTCCTTCATTACCGATGCTACGATCACTAGATATCATGAAATGTTATTAAGGACTGGCAACAGACGTGCCGCTTTGTCTTTGTTTCAAAATAGAGTAGCACAAGATGCCACTGCGATCAAAACCATTGCAGCACCCACCCTAATCATATGGGGAGATCAAGATCAATTGATTTCGGTAGCCAATGCTTATTCATTTCAAAAAGATCTAAAAAACAATTCCCTGGTCATTCTAAAAAAGGTAGGACATATTCCAATGGAAGAAGCTCCTTATGCTGTAGCTGAAGCAATCACCAAGTTTATAAAAAAATAGATTAATTTTAAAAATGAGTTTTAGTACGGGAACCATAGAAAATTTAGTGACCAATTATTATGGCATAGAAGTAAAAGCAAGTACTTTAAATGGATTTGATGAACTCAATTTTTTATTAATTGACAATGCAGGTAAGAAATTTGTTTTAAAATTAGCAGACGAGCAGAAAGAATTTTATTTTTTGGACGCTCAAATAAAAATATTAGAGCATTTATCTAAGAGCGAACTAGCAGCACAATTACAACAATACCTCCTCAATAAAAAAGGCCAGGCCTTAACCGAAATTATACTTGAAGACAAAACTTATTATATAAGAATTCTAACTTATTTAGAAGGTATCTTTTGGGTGGAAGCAAGTACGAAAACGGATGCATTGTATCTGAACTTAGGCAGGTTTTTAGGGAAGATGGATAAAAGTTTAGCCCATTTCAAACATGCTGGAATGCATCGTCATTATACCTGGGACATCAGCACAGCAAGAGATGCAAGTTATCGACTACATTGCATCAAGGATCATGAGCAAAGAAGAATGGTAGATTATTTTATTCTGCAATTTGAAACAGAAATTCTTCCTACGCTTTCTTCTTTCAGACATGGCTATACACACAATGATGCCAATGATTACAATGTCTTAGTAAATGAAAATGAAATTCTAGGATTGATAGATTTTGGCGATATGGTGTACACAGCCCTCATCAATAATTTAGCAGTGGCTTGTACTTATGCCATGTTGCATCATCAAGCACCACTCAGCGTTGCTGTTCAAGTAGTGAAAGGCTACCATCAAGTGTATCCACTAACTGAAAAAGAATTAGCTGTATTGTATTATCTAATAGCTGCAAGGCTTTGTATTAGTCTTACGCAATCAGCCTACCATGCCTCTTTAGATACAAATAACGAACATCATTTTATTACTGAAAAGCCTGCCTGGGATTTATTGTACCAATTCATTGAAATCAATCCTATTAAAGCGCATAATGCATTTTTACTAGCTTGTGATTTTAAGCCGATCATTGATGAAGAAGATTATACTGAGATCGAAAAAAACAGGCAGGCACATGTTGGAAGAAATTTAAGCATCAGTTATGCGCAACATTTAAAAATAGACAGAAGCGCTTTACAATACTTGTATGATGACAAAGGCAATACCTATCTAGACTGCGTTAACAATGTAAGCCATGTAGGACATTGCCATCCAACTGTGGCACGTGCCATGCAAAAACAAATTGCAACTTTAAATACCAATACGCGTTATCTAAATAAGCATTTGAATGATTACGCTGCAGCCTTAACGGCCAAATTACCTGCGCATTTAAATATTTGTTATTTTACCAATAGTGGCAGTGAAGCCAATGATTTAGCCATTCGCATAAGTAGATATTATACGCAACAGAAAGACGTAATTGTTTTAGATCATGCTTATCATGGAACCTCCACCGCGACCATTGAAATGAGTCCTTATAAATTTGATCGAAAAGGCGGCTTGGGTCAAATGCCTTGGATTCACAAAGCAATGAATCCTGATGTTTATCGCGGAGCCTATCAATATGAAGATACATTGGCAGGAGAAAAATATGCAGCCGATGTAAAAAGAATCATTACTGAATTAAAAATTAAGGACAAGGCGCCAGCTGCCTTTATTTGTGAAACCTTATTAGGGGTGGGTGGACAAATGCCCTTACCTGCAAATTATTTAAAAGAAGTGTACCAGCAAGTTAAAAAAGCCGGCGGGCTGTGTATTGCAGATGAAGTACAAGTAGGTTTTGGAAGAGTAGGCAAGCATTTTTGGGGATTTGAACTTCAAGGCGTTCTGCCTGATATAGTGGTGATGGGCAAACCCATGGGCAATGGGCATCCATTAGCAGCAGTGATTGTCACAGAAGAGATAGCAAATAGTTTTAACAATGGGATAGAATACTTTAATACTTATGGAGGCAATCCTGTATCCATGGCCACTGGACTAGCTGTATTAGAAGTCATTGAAAAAGAACAATTACAAAACAATGCTTTATTGATTGGCAATTATTTATTGAATGGATTGAATGAATTAAAAGCCAAACACAGTATTATCGGTGATGTAAGAGGTGCGGGCTTATTTATTGGCGTTGAATTGGTAAAAGATAGAATTTCTAAAGCACCTGCAAGCAGTGAAATTAAATCAATCGTAGAAAAAATGAAAAACTTAGGTTTTTTATTGGGTACGGATGGCCCATTCAATAATGTACTTAAAATAAAACCGCCCATTATTTTTTCTAAGTACAATGCCGATACCCTCATTAAAAATCTTGATCAGGTATTGACTGAAATGTAAAATTTAATATACATCAATGGCTTTGAGTACAGCGGCTTTCTTATTGCGTACATTGTAAATAACAGACCTTGCTAAATTATCATACTTCACTGTCTTAAGCAAATGACCGCTACTGTCGTAATAAAAGGTTTCTAAATAATATTGCTCATCATAAGCATATTCTAAAAAATTAGTTTTAGAAGAATCAATGATATTGAGTGTGTTGACAGTTTCCTTAGAGTATAAGATGGGCTGGCCCTCCTGATTGGCGCAGGCCAACACAAGAAAACTAAAAACAAATACAAAAAATAATATTTTCACTAAGTTGCCCATGGAGCTAAAATAAAAATAACCCTTGCAATTAAATTACAAGGGTTATTTAGTCTTTTAAAAGGAAGTCATAAAATTAAGCTATTGCCGCTTTTTTATTTTTACCATAAAAATACAAACCAGTAAAAACAACTATTAAGATGGCAGGGAAAAGTAGCATATTTGATAAGGTAGCTTGTCCAGCAGCTAAATCAGCAGCATCTCCGGTTAAACCGCTTGCAACTGCCACTGCTTTGTGGTCCTTGATCCATCCACCAATGATAGGTTGGAACATAGAAGAAGAAAACATACCAATACCTCCTAATATAGAAAGACCAAGCGCACCAGTTTGTGGCATATTTTCTGCTACATAACCAAGCATATTTGGCCAGAAATAACAAATGCCTAAGCCATAACATAATGCAGCTAGATAAAGTGTAGAGCCATGCATGGTACTCATCATATAAAGTCCAACAAGGCCAAATATAGCCGAACCTAGCAATACCCCAACTGTATTCAATTGCTTAATAAGTGGGCCTGCAAAAAATCTACCCACTGCCATTAATCCAGTAACTAAAGCTAATATCAACATTGGACTAGCGCCAGCTTTAGCTAAAATAGGTCCTACCCATTGTTGTGGTCCAAATTCAGAAATAGCAGTTAAGGCCATACAAGCTGCCATGAATATATACAATGGATTCAACATGGCTTTAAAGTTGGCCAATACTGAATTTTCTGCAATTCTTGTTTTAGGAAAATTTTGTCCATAAAACAAAACAGCATAAATAATAGTTGGAATTAAAATAATCCAAATTTGTGTTTGCCAATGCATATTAGCATCTGTCATAAATTTTGAAACTAAAGAGCCAATGACAATTCCACCAGGGAACCACATGTGAAAACGATTAATTTTTCTGTTAAAAGCTAAGCCTGAATAAGAATCTGCAATCATTGGATTACAAGCTGCTTCTGTACAGCCATTGCCAAGGCCAATAAATAAGGTAGAAATCAATAAGGTACTGTACCCCGTAGCGTAAATGGTTAATAGAATACCTATGGTATGGGCTACTAAGGCAATTTGCATGATAAATTTAGGCCCCATAGAAGTATAAAAAATCCCCCCCAAAATCATAGAAATAGGGAATCCAAGAAACCACATTGAATTAATGGTTCCTAATTGAACAGTGTCCAAATTCAATTCTGTTCCTAGCTGTGTTAAAATGCCAGCACGGATACTGAATGAAAAAGCAGTCGTGATAAGTGCAAAACAACTTGCATAAAACAGTCGATTTGCATTAATAGATTGGCTCATAAGTAAATGGTTTTAGTTATTTGGTTTAAGTACTCTCAATCTAAATAATCTTCGCCTTTTTTCCAAAATATCTAAGTATTATTTTCATAAGAGCCTGTTGCACAATGCATTTGTCCCCATATGAAATAGCGGTAAAAAATGAAAATGGTTAAATTTTTTATCCTTGAATCAATTTGGCAATGCCAAAAGCAGCGGTTGCAGCTAAGGCCCCAGTCATCATTACTTTTACACCACCCCACCAAGGATTCACGCCGGTCATCTTGCTTTTAAAAAATCCAAATATAAATAAGCAAACTAATGTGATGAGGGCAGAAAGTTTAAGCCCTTCAATAGAATCAGTTACAAAGAAATAAGGACTCAATGGAATCAAGCCTCCAACAATATAACTAAGGCCAATATTAAAGGCGCTTTTCCTAGCTCTTTTAGGATCGGGTTCGGTCAGCCCAAGTTCGTGTTTCATCATAAAATCTACCCAGCGTTTATCATCTTTGATGATTTCTTGGGTAGCTTCTTCGGCTGTGTTGGCAGTTAAGCCCCATGCTAAAAAAACCTTACGCACTTCTTCTATTTCTACGTCTCTTTTATGAATTAATTCCCAATATTCGTTTTTTAATTCGCTGGCATAATGATCTTGCTCGGTCTTGCCCGCCAAAAAACCACCCAAACCCATGGCAATAGAACCTGCAGCAATTTCGGCTATCCCCGCAATCCAGATTAAGTTTACATTGCCCTGTACTGCTCCACTTAAACCGGCAGCCAATGCAAAGGGAACCGTCAATCCATCACTCATACCAATAACAATATCGGTCAATAAATCACTGCTTTGTAAATGTTCTTCTAGGTGTAAATGGGTCTCGTTCATGCTAGTGATTTTAAATAACTGGATTCTACCAAATTTAAGCAAAAAAGAATAAATTTAGCTAAGGAAAGTCAATTATAAATAGCTCAATGAGTAAGCTCATTTTTCTATTTTTATTTTCAAGCAGCCAACTTTAAAATTATTTTTTACTTTAATAACAACATATGAAACCAGTAGAAAACAACAGTAGACGTCGGTTTTTAAAAAATACAGCAGCGGTGGTGGCTGGATTCTCCATTGTGCCTAGACAAGTGTTAGGTCGTGGATTTTTAGCGCCAAGTGATCAGTTGACCAAGGGTATTATTGGCTTGGGTGGTATGGGCCGAGGACATGTACCTTATGCAGGTACTCGAGTAGTAGCCATTTGTGATGTAGATAAAAAACATTTGCAATCGGCAGTAGAACTAGTAGGAGGAAATGTAAAAACTTTTCATGATCATAGAGAATTAATTGCTTTACCAGAAGTAGATATTGTACATATTGCCACCCCTCCACATTGGCATGGCATCATGGCCACACTTGAAAAAGTTTTAAAAGCGAAATAATCGAGATTTGTATTATAGAGAATTGTATAATGAAAAAATGAGTGGATAATGGAAATAATCACATTATTACGCACCTAACTTCATAGCATCGCAACTTAATATCACAACAATGCTTCCGATAAGACAAAAATACCATGAAATTCTTGGTAATCTAATGTTGTTGGAAATTCATCT
>CAINEG010000106.1 GCA_903847655.1 uncultured Bacteroidota bacterium | reverse complement strand
TACAGACCTAAATTCAAATGTCATTTCACTACATTTTACCTTTAAATAAGTAGTTTCTAACCACTTGTAATTTTTTATAACAGATAGGCGAACAAGTCTTTGACGGGTTCGCCTATTTGTATTAAATTAGATCCTTCCAATCACTAGATTAACATTAAAAAATAGCTATTATGAAACAAATCATTTTGCGCAGCTTATTTTTCTTAGTATGTCCAATGGTGCTTTTTGCCCAAAAGAAAAATGAAAATGCAAAACCAGTAAGCACAGTCAATGAAACTGACTATTACAAACCTTTGTTGTGGAGAAATGTGGGCCCAATGAGAGGTGGTCGTTCTGTCACTTCTGTGGGTGTTGTAGGAAATAGTTTTACTTATTATATGGGTACCACTGGTGGTGGTATTTGGAAAACCGAAGACGCTGGTCAAACTTGGAACAACGTCTCTGATGGCTTTTTTAAAACTGGCTCGGTAGGTGCAGTAGCAGTTTCTATTTCAGATCCTAATGTAGTATATGTAGGTATGGGAGAGCATCCTCCAAGAGGCGTTACTTCAAGTTATGGAGATGGTGTTTATAAAAGTACAGATGCTGGAAAAACTTGGAAACATTTAGGTTTAGATCTAACTAGACAAATTGCCAATATCCGAATCCATCCAACCAATCCAGACATTGTTTATGTAGCCGCACAAGGGGCCATTCATGGAGCAAGTGCAGAAAGAGGCGTTTACAAATCAATAGATGGAGGAAAAACTTGGACCAAGACTTTATATGTAGATGATAATTCAGGCTGTGTGGATTTAAGCATGGACATGAACAATCCTAGAATTTTATATGCTGCCATGTGGGACTATCGTCGTTTGCCTTGGGAAGTAAGAAGTGGTGGAAAAGGAAGTGGTTTGTATAAAAGTACAGACGGTGGAGATACTTGGGAAAAAATTCAAAATGGATTGCCTAAGGAATTAGGAAAGATGAGTGTGGCAGTATCTCAAGCCAATTCCAATAAAATTTATTTAGTAGTAGAGAGTGATTCAGAAAAAGAGCAAGGTGGTTTATTTGTTTCTAATGATGCAGGAAAATCTTGGAATAGAATTAGCAAGGACCATCGATTGGTTCAACGTGCTTGGTATTATATTGAAGCCACTGCAGATCCAGTAGATGAAAATACGGTCTATGTTTTAAGTTCACCTGCGATTAAGAGTACAGATGGCGGAAAAACTTGGCAAAATTTTAGAGCGCCTCATGGAGATTATCATCAGTTGTGGATCAATCCTAACAACAATAAAAACATGATTGTTTCTAATGATGGAGGCGCTGCTGTAAGTTTCAATGGTGGTAAAACATGGAGTACAGAAAATAATCAACCCACTGCACAATTTTACAGAGTCAATGCAGATAACTTATTCCCCTTCAATTTGTATGGTGGTCAACAAGACAATACTTCCGTTAGAATTGCCAGTTTTTCTACTTCAAGAGGCGGCATTACAGATCGTGATTGGGCGCCAAGCGCAGGTGGCGAGTCTGCATTTTTAGCCTTTGATCCTAACAATCCAAGATATGTAATGGGTGGTTCTTATCAAGGTACCATTGGTGTATTGGATACTAAAACCAATGATGAAGTAAGCGTTATGGTCGCACCAATTCAATATCAGTCCTTGCAACCTAAGGACATGAAATACCGTTTCAATTGGAACGCACCTATCGTAAGATCCATGCATGAAGATGCGTATTACCATGCAGGTAATATTTTATTCAAAACAACTGATTTAGGAAAATCTTGGAAAGCAATCTCTCCAGATTTAACGACCCATGATACTTCTAAAATGGGCATGAGTGGAACCCCTTATACCAATGAAGGTGCAGGAGGTGAAAACTATTGTACCATTGCTTATGTGATAGAATCTCCACATGAAAAAGGAGTTATTTATACTGGAAGTGATGATGGTTTAGTACATATAACAAAAGATGGTGGAGCCACTTGGACCAATATTACACCAGAAGGAGTAAGAGGTGCTTTAGTGAACTCAATTGAAGTATCTCCTTTTGATAAAGCTACTGCCTATATCGCAGTGACTAAATACAAGTTCAATGACTTCACACCTTTATTGTACAAAACAACCGACTATGGAAAAACTTGGACCAAATTAGTGGATGGTATTCCTTATGGTGCTTTTGTAAGAGTAGTGCGCGAGGACAATGCAGTTAAAAACTTATTGTATGCGGGCACTGAAACTGGATTTTATATTTCTTACAATGGAGGTTTGAATTGGAAACAATTGCAATTGAACTTGCCTATTGTTGCCATTAACGATTTGAAATTACACCAAGATAAATTATTGGCGGCTACACAAGGTCGTGCATTTTGGATCTTGGATGATTTAACTCCATTCAGAAAGGCTGCCTCCACGATCAATGATGCATTTAGTTTATTACCAGTATCCAATGTGTTTAGAATTGATATTGGAAGCCCATTGGATAGACAATTTGGCGAAGAAGAGAATCCATTGAAGATTAATACTACCATGGTGAACCCAGCGAGTGGTGCTGTGATATATTATCATATTCAAAACAAAGATTCTGTTAAAAAATTAAGCATTGAAGTGTTGGATGCTGCTAATAATGTGGTTCGTACTTATTACAGTGAAAAATCCAAACTTGCTACAAGCAACAATAGCAGTGAATCAGATCCTAAGGTGGAAATAAGAACAGGCTTAAACAGATTTGTTTGGGATTTGCGTTATGGAAATTTGCCATCTATCGATAATGTATACATCGAAGGAAGTAGTGCAGGTAGAAAAGTAATTCCAGGTGAATACACCATCCGATTAAAAATTAATGAAACCACACAAACGACCAAGGTAAAAATATTGGCCGATCCAAGGTACAATGCACCTGCAGCAGATTTTGAAGCACAGGATCAATTGTCAAAATTAGTTTCTGAAGATGTGGCCGCTATTCATGTATCAGTGGTACAAATGCGCAAAGTACAAGAGCAGTTAAATCAATTTGTGAAAAGAGCAGAGGGGAATAAAAATTTAGAAGACTTATCCACCAAGGCTAAAGCCATTAATAAAACCATCAAAGTTTGGGAAGAAGAGTTGATTCAATCTAAATCTCAAAGCAATGATGACGTAATTAATTTTATCAATAAATTAAGTGCCAATTTAGTTTTCCTAAATGGAGAAGTGCAAGGCAGTTCAAGCTTGCCTTATGTTACAGCGGGACAATTATTACGTTATGATGAATTGCATGCAGATTGGAAAAAATATGAAAAGCAAAAACAAGATTTAATCGACAATGAAATTAAAAATTTCAATGAAGCTTGTAGAAAAGCCAATTGGGATTTTGTAGGATTTGAAAATTAATCTTTTATTTAAATGAATACAATACGATGGGGCATGATTGGCTGTGGCAGTGTCACCGAATTAAAAAGCGGTCCTGCTTTTAATAAAGTGGAAGGGTCTAGCTTGGTAGCAGTGATGCGAAGAGACGCTCAGAAACTAAAAGACTATGCCAACAGACATAACGTGCCCCATTTTTTTACTGACGCGAATGAATTAATACAGCATCCCGAAGTGGATGCTGTATATATTGCTACTCCACCCAAATACCACGAGGACTATGCCATTGCTGCCATGAAGGCAGGCAAGCCCGTTTACGTTGAAAAGCCCATGGCCTTGGATCTGGCTGCTTGTATGCGCATGGACGCCTTTTCAAAACAAACGGGTGTGAAATTGGTGATTGCCCATTATCGTCGAGCATTGCCTTTATTCTTAGAAGTCAAAAGATTGGTGGATACAGGGGCTATTGGAAAAATAACCAATGTCCGTATTGAAATGTTAAAAAAAGCAGGAGGCAATTTTGATCCATCCGAAAATTGGAGATTAGATCCATCGGTAGCAGGCGGAGGCTATTTTTACGATTTAGCGCCCCATCAATTAGACTTGGTTTTTTATTTTTTTGGCAAAGCCCTCAGTTATCATGGTAGTGCAAGCAATCAAGCAGGTTTGTATCCTGCAGAAGATACCGTAGCTGGCAACATGCTTTTAGAAAATGGTATTCAATTTAAAGGTGATTGGTGTTTTTGTGCACCTGCAGATCAAGATAATGACCTTTTTGAAATCATTGGAACTGAAGGAAAAATTTCTTTCCCTGTATTTGGACATACCATTAGCTTAGCACAAAAGGGTATTACCAAGCTCATTGAATTTGATCCACCCGAACACAATCAACAAAATTTAATTGGAAAAATTGTACCTTATTTTTTAGGTATCGGTGCTAATCCATGCAGCGCAGAAGAGGCCATGCAATCCATGCGTGTCATGGAAAATTTTGTATACGGCACTACTAAATAATTTTTAATTATAAGCTATGACTAGATATTGCTTTGCTTTAGATTTGAAGGACGATGCACAATTAATTGCGGCCTATGAACAATACCATCAATCGGTATGGCCAGAAATTATTGCCTCCATCAAAGAAGCTGATATAAAAGCCTTAGACATTTATAGGGTAGCCAATAGATTGTTTATGATCATGGAAGTGGGTGAAGATTTTAGCTTTGAAAAAAAGGCAGCCCTAGATGCAAAAAATGAAATTGTAGTACAGTGGGAAAAATTAATGTGGGAATACCAACAAGCATTACCCACTGCCCAGCCTGGTGAAAAATGGGTCTTGATGCAAAAAATATTTTCCTTATAAAATTAATGAGGCAGTTGCTCTTTAAAATAGCCATAGGTCCAAGTGCCCAGTAAAGCACTTGCAATGACCACCACGATAGATCCAATACCAGCGCCAATTTGAGCAAATAAGGGTCCTGGACAAGCACCCGTCATTGCCCAACCCAATCCAAACATTAATCCGCCATAAATATTTCCTTTGGTAAATGGTTTGTTAGTTATGACCACAGCTTCACCACCAATGGTTTTTATTTTAAATTTTTTAATTAATGCAACCGATAGCGCAGCAACGACAACTGCAGTGCCAATCACCCCATACATGTGAAAGCTTTGGAGCTTAAACATTTCTTGAATTCTAAACCAAGAAATAATTTCTGCTTTGACAAAGACAATACCAAACACTATACCCACTATACTGTATTTAAGTAAATGAAAATTATTTTCTTTTACAGTAGCATTGTTGTGTGTAGCTATTTTTTCTGTAGAAATATTTTTTTGTTCAATCAAGGACATGGTATTTTTATTTTAATTGTAAAATAAAGGGCAGTATAAAATTGGTCATGATAAAGCCGCCTAACATAAAACAAATGGTGGCGACCAAGGAAGGCCATTGCAAATTACTCAAGCCCATAATGGAATGACCCGATGTACAACCATTGGCATACCTAGTACCAAAGCCAACTAAAAAGCCACCCACCACCATTAAGATAAAACCCCTTAATGTAAATAAGGCTTTAAAACTAAAAAGTTCATTGGGCAATAAATGATTAAAATCGGTGATGCCTAGTTGAGTTAAATCTGCTTGCAAACTAGGATGGATAATGATGGGTTGAGGATTGGCCAATAAATAAGTGGCCATAAAAGCCCCTACAATAATTCCTCCTACAAAAAATAAATTCCAGGCTTCTTTTTTCCAATCGTATTTAAAAAAAGAAATATTGCTAGGAAAACAGGCTGCGCATAGATGACGCAAATTGGAGGAAATACCAAAGGTTTTATTCCCAATAAGCAATAGGGTGGGGACCGTAAGACCAATCAGGGCACCTGCTATATACCAAGGCCAGGGGGCTGAAATAATTGAAACCAAATGCTGCATAGACTTTTGTTTT
>CAINEG010000105.1 GCA_903847655.1 uncultured Bacteroidota bacterium | reverse complement strand
TGATTTAGAAAGTAGACAAGGAAAAGCACCGGGAGGATATAACTGTCCTTTGGCAGAATCAGGTGCGCCATTTATTTTTATGAATGCGGCTGGTCAAATGAGTGATGTTACCACCATGGTACATGAAGTGGGACATGCGATCCATTCATTTTTAGCACACCCCTTGCCCTTATCTGCATTTAAAGAATATCCCATGGAAATTGCGGAAGTAGCAAGTATGTCTATGGAATTATTTACGATGAATCATTGGCAAGCATTTTTTGATAATGTACATGATTTAAATCGCGCACAAGAGCACCAATTGGAACGTACCATTACTATTTTTCCATGGATTGCTATCATTGATAAATTTCAACATTGGGTGTATGAAAATCCGAATCATTCCATTGAGGAGCGTACCCATGCCTGGACAACCATTGCAAAAGAATTTTCTACCAATAGCATTGACTATAGTGGATTAGATATGTACCGTGAAATTGGATGGCAAAGACAATTGCATTTATTTGAAGTACCTTTTTATTATATTGAATATGGGATCGCGCAATTAGGGGCCATTGGTATGTGGATGCAGTATCAAAAAAATCCAACACTTGCGTTGGAGAATTATATGAACGCGTTAAGTTTAGGGGGTACTAAAACACTGCCAGAACTTTATCAGACTGCAGGTATCTCCTTTGATTTCTCACCCAGTTATGTAAAAACTTTAATGGATTTTACAAGAGATGAATTGGAAAAATTATACCAATAGTCACTTAGCTAAAAGCTATTAACTTAAAGGGTAATCACCATTTTAGTTTGCAGAAGGCGGAGTGCTTGGTCCGTTGCTTGGTCCATTATTCGGTCCGTTGTTCGGACGATTCATGGGTGGACGGTTATTGTTTGGTCTCGGTCCATTATTGGGTCCATTATTCGGTCCGTTGTTCGGACGATTCATGGGTGGACGATTATTATTCATCGGTCTTCCACCTGCTGAATTTCCTGGTTGCCCTCCTGGACGATTAGGTCCTGGACGATCATTAAATGGTCTGTCATTATTCGGTCTGTCGTTATTTGGACGACGATCGTTGTTATTGAATCTTTGTTGATCGCGACGACGACGATCATTTTTCTCTAAACTCTTTAAACTAATTTGACCAACTACATCTACAAAGTCGGGTTCTACCTCTTTAGGCTTACCACTTGTCACCTCTACCGCTTGCAATTCTTCAACAGCAACACCTTGTTGGTTTAATTTTTTTATTTCTTTTACACGTTCAATAGTTAAAGGGAAATGCTTTGTGTTATTAGGCAAAGTATACCACATTAAATTTTTGAAAATATCTTTTTTAATTAAAAACGCTTGCCCCATGACCGTTTGTAAATTATCAGCATAATCAGGGAATGCTTGTAACGCATCCAAGTAAGTATCTAATTCAAAATTCAAACAACATTTAAGTCGACCACATTGGCCACTCAACTTTGTTTGATTAATGGATAAGTTTTGATAACGCGCGGCAGTGGTGTTGACGCTTTTAAAATCATGTAACCAAGTACTACAACAAAGTTCGCGACCACAACTTCCAATACCTCCCACTTTTGCAGCTTCTTGTCGGATGCCTATTTGACGCATCTCCACTTTTACTTTAAACTCAGTAGCGAATATTCTTATTAATTCTCTAAAATCAATACGATCATCGGCTGTATAAAAGAAAGTTCCCTTTTTACCATCTGCCTGAATTTCTACCTCGCTTAATTTCATTTGCAATCTAAAGTACCTTGCATGCGCTCTACTTTTAGCAAGTATATCTGCCTCTCTGCTTTTACTAATTTTAAAAGCTTCAATATCTCTTTCGTTACTTGGTCTAAGAATTTTTTTGATTTCAACGCTGGTTTCTTCGATACCTCTTTTTTTAAGTTGCAATCTTACCAGTTCACCTGTCAAACTAACTTCACCTAAGTCAAAGCCGTTCACGCCTTCGACAGTGACATAATCGCCCTTTTCAAAAATTTGGGTGCTTAAATTT
>CAINEG010000104.1 GCA_903847655.1 uncultured Bacteroidota bacterium | reverse complement strand
TAACCCTGTTGAAAAAACAAACTGCTGTCTTTTGATTCCAATAAAGAAGCGCCAGTTAGATAAATGTCTACTTTGCGTGCACATTCTCTTCCTTCACTAATGGCCCATACCACTAGCGATTGCCCACGGCGCATGTCTCCAGCTGTGAATACTTTGGCTATATTGGTTTGATAAGCTTGTTCGGTGGCTTTTACATTTCCGCGTTCGTCCAATTCAATTCCTAATTCATCCAATAGGCCGCTTGGTTCTGGGTGTAAGAATCCCATGGCGAGCAAGGCTATTTCGCAAGGAATTTCTCTTTCACTTCCCGCTTTCTCCGTAAACTTACTTGGTCTTCCATCAGCCGCATTGGTCCATTCCAAATCTACTATTTGTAATGCTTTTAAATTTCCATCTGCATCTCCAATGAATGATTTAGTAGCCACTCCCCAAATTCTATCCGCCCCTTCCTCATGGGAAGTAGTAGTTTTTAATAACATAGGGTAGGTAGGCCAAGGCATATAATTCGCTCTGGTTTCAGGAGGCTTGGGTAACAATTCAAATTGAGTCACAGATTTTGCATCATGTCTATTGGAGGTGCCTACACAATCACTTCCAGTATCCCCACCACCAATCACTACTACATTTTTTTGGGTCGCCATAATTTCGGCTTCCTCTAAGGGCAAATTACTTACTCTTTTATTTTGTTGCTTTAAAAATTCCATAGCATAATGCACACCTTTTAAATCACGACCAGGAATGTTTAAATCTCTTGGTATGGTAGATCCACCGGCCAAGACTACTGCATGATAATCACGCATGATGTCATTGACTCTTATATTCACCCCCACATGGGCATTACAAATAAAACGAACCCCTTCTTCTTCTAGTACATTAATACGTCTTTCTACTACAGATTTTTCTAATTTAAAATCGGGAATGCCAAAACGCAATAAGCCGCCTGGTTTTGGATCTCTTTCATAGACCGTCACTTCATGTCCCGCATAATTCAATTGTGCAGCAGTAGCCAAACCTGCAGGGCCTGAACCTATGACAGCCACTTTTTTGCCAGTTCTTAAGTTGGGTTTACGTGGTTTAACAAAACCTTTGTCAAAGGCTATTTCAATAATATGTTTTTCAATTTCTTCAATGGTGACTGCGGGTTGGTTGATGCCCAATACGCAAGCGCTTTCGCAAGGGGCAGGACAAATTCTTCCAGTAAATTCTGGAAAATTATTGGTAGAAATTAATATTTCGTATGCGTCCTTCCATTCTTTGCGATACACTGCATCATTGAATTCAGGAATGATATTACCTAATGGGCAACCACTATGACAAAAGGGTACGCCACAATTCATACAACGTGCAGATTGCTCATTCAACTTTTGTTCAGGCAATAGCGTAACAAATTCTTTATAATTTTTCTTTCTTTCCTTAACAGCTAGTTTGGAAGGTAGTTCTCTTGTAAATTCTTTAAATCCAGTTGGCTTACCCATATACTTTATTTAGCAGCAGTTAATTTTGCTTTTTGTTTTTGTAATGCTTTTTTGTAATCAGTAGGAAACACTTTGACCATATGTTTCAGTTGATTGTCAAAATCGGCTAAAATAAATTTAGCGACGGCACTTCCCGTTTTGTCCAAATGTGCTTGAATTAATTTATGCAACAAAATATGATCTTCTTTATCTGTGGCTTCTAAGGCTACCATTTCTTTATTACATAAAACATCAAAGTTATTTTGTACATCATATACATAAGCAATTCCTCCACTCATACCCGCTGCGAAATTTCTACCAGTAGCGCCTAAAATAACAGCAATGCCTCCGGTCATGTATTCACAACCATGATCACCGATGCCTTCAACCACCACCGTAGCTCCAGAATTTCTTACAGCAAATCTTTCCCCTGCTTTGCCTCTTATATAGGCCTTACCGCTAGTAGCGCCATAAAATGCCACGTTACCGATAATAATATTTTCTTCTGGAACAAAGCTTGCTTTTTTATCGGGGTACACAATTAGTTGTGCGCCACTCAAACCTTTGCCAAAATAATCATTGGCATCGCCTTCTAATTCTAAAGTCACGCCCTTGGTATTGAAAGCGCCAAAACTTTGGCCAGCAGTTCCATTGAATTTAAAATGAATCGTATCTTCTGGTAAGCCTTCTGCTTTGTACACTTTGGTGATTTCGTTAGATACGATGGTACCGGTGGTACGATCGGTATTCTTAATGGTAAAATTGGCTTTTACTTTTTCTTGCTTTTCGATGGCAGGTTTTGCTGCATCTAGTAATTTCCAATCCAATACATCACTCATTAAATGGTCCTGTGCTTCTGTTTGATACAAGCCCACCCCTGGTTCAGCAGGTTCTTTGTACAATACATCGCTTAAATCTAAATTCTTATATTTCCAATGGGTAATGTTTTCACGCATGGTTAAGGCATCTACTTGACCCACCATTTCATTGATGGTTTTATAACCAAGCTCGGCCATAATTTCACGAAGCTCTTGAGTAATGAATTCAAAAAAATGAACCACATGATCAGGGTCTCCAGTAAAGCGTTTACGCAATTCTGGATCTTGTGTAGCCACACCCACAGGGCAAGTATTCATATGACATTTGCGCATCATAATACATCCTTCTACGATTAAGGCAGCTGTAGCCACGCCCCATTCTTCTGCACCCAATAAGGTAGCAATGGCAATGTCACGACCAGTTTTCATTTGGCCATCAGCTTGCACTACAACACGGCTGCGCAATTTATTTTTTACTAAGGTTTGATGAGTTTCGGCCAAGCCTAATTCCCAAGGTAAACCAGCATGCTTGATAGAACTTAATGGAGAAGCGCCTGTACCTCCATCAAAGCCAGCAATTAATACTACATCTGCTTTTGCTTTGGTTACACCAGCAGCGATTGTACCCACGCCTGCTTTAGAAACTAATTTGACATTAATTCTTGCAGCACGATTGGCATTTTTTAAATCAAATATTAATTGAGATAAATCTTCGATAGAATAAATATCATGATGGGGTGGAGGAGAAATCAAACCCACACCTGGAGTAGCATGTCTTGTTTTACCAATCCAATCGTCTACTTTATCACCAGGTAATTGTCCGCCCTCACCAGGCTTAGCTCCCTGTGCCATTTTAATTTGTAATTCATCTGCTTCAGATAAATAATAACTTGTTACTCCAAATCTTGCACTCGCTACTTGTTTAATGGCACTGCGCATAGAATCTCCATTCGGTAATTTTTGGTAACGAATTTCATCTTCGCCACCTTCGCCTGTATTAGATTTTCCACCTAATCGGTTCATAGCTATTGCTAATGTAGTATGTGCTTCCCAAGAAATTGACCCAAAGGACATCGCACCTGTTGCAAATCTTTTGTAGATGGAGGAGGCTGGTTCTACTTCGTCGATAGAAATAGATGGGCGTGTAGGTTTGAAATCAAATAAGCCTCTTAAAGTGCAAGCTTTTTCTGTTTGGTCATTCACCAATTTGGAATACTTTTTAAAACTTGCGTAGTCGTTGGCTTTGGTGGAATGTTGAAGTAAGTGAATGGTTTGTGGATTGAATAAATGAAATTCTCCACGACGCTTCCACTGATAAACACCCCCTTCGGTCAAGCGGTCTACTAAGGAAGATTTTTTAGCAAAGGCCAATTCATGTTTGGCTAATATCTCTTTAGCAATTTCATCTAAGCCCATGCCATCAATTCTAGAAATAGCGCCTGTAAAATGTCTGTTCACTACTTCTTTGTTGATACCTATAATTTCAAAAATTTGAGCCCCTTGATAAGATTGTAACGTTGAGATACCCATTTTAGAGAATACCTTGTACAATCCTTCATTGACTGCTTTGATGTAATTTTTCTTTAAATATTTTTCGTCTAGTTCGGTAACCATTTTTCCTTCAATCTTTCTATCACGAATGGTAGACAAAGCCATGTAAGGATTAATGGCAGTGGCGCCAAAACCAATCAAACAGGCATAATGGTGTACTTCCCAAACATCACCTGCTTCTACGATAATGCCTACTTTGCCTCTTAAGCCTTTTCTAATTAAATGATGATGCACGCTTGCACAAGCAAGAAGTGTTGGAATGGCGGCATGTTCAGAATCTATAGAACGATCGGTTAAAACAATTACTTCAAATCCATCTTCTACTGCGTCTACAGCATAACGACACAAACGATCTAAGCCTCTTTTTAAGGAACCTTCTTTGCCATCCGCTCTAAAATAACATTGTAAAGTTTTGGCTTGAAATACACCTGTATCAATACTTCTAATTTTTTCTAGTTCATGGTTGTTTAAAATGGGATGTTTTAAAGCAACGCAGTGACTGGCCATTGGATCTTCTACCAATAAATTTCCTTGACTGCCTACAAAAGTAGCTAGGGACATCACCATTCTTTCTCTAATAGGATCAATGGGTGGGTTGGTTACTTGTGCAAATAGTTGCTTAAAGTAACTAGTAATATGTTGTGGTTGATCGCTTAATACGGCCAAAGGCGTATCGGTCCCCATGGAACCAATGGGTTCTTTGCCATCAAGGGCCATCGGGGTAATGATATTTTCAATGTCTTCCTTGGTATAACCAAAAGCTTTTTGGTATTTAAAAATTTGATCGTGTTCTAAATGAGTGAATTGAATTCTTGGTTCTGGTAATTCTTCTAAACGAATTTTATATTTATTCAACCAATCGCCATAGGGTTGTTGTGCACAAATTTTTTGTTTTAAATCGGTATCGCTGATAATTTTTCCAGCTTCCATATCTACTACAAACATTTTGCCAGGTTGCAAACGACCTTTTTCAATGATGGTTGATTGATCCACTGGCAAAGCGCCCGTTTCAGAAGCCATGATCACTCTGTCATCATTGGTGACGCAATAACGGGAAGGTCTTAAACCATTTCTATCCAAAGTGGCGCCAATTATTTTTCCATCGGTAAAGGAAATAGAAGCGGGGCCATCCCATGGTTCCATAAAGGCAGCATGAAATTCATAAAATGCTTTTTTCACAGGATCCATCAATTCATTGCCATCCCATGCTTCTGGAATCAGCATCATCATCACATGTGGTAAAGAGCGGCCAGATAAGGTAAGCAGTTCAATTAAATTGTCTAAGCAAGCAGAGTCGGATTGATTGGCTGTCACTACAGGCAAGATCATGTCTAATTCTTCTTTACTAAAATAAGGGGATAAAAAACCATGTTCATTGGATCTTAGCCAATTTAAATTGCCTTGTAAAGTGTTGATTTCTCCATTGTGTGCAATGTATCTGAAGGGTTGTGCCAATTTCCAAGAAGGAAAGGTATTGGTCGCAAATCTTGAATGCACTAAACCAAAGGCAGAGGTAACTCTTTTGTCACTTAAGTCTGGAAAGTATTCACGTACTTGATGTGAAGTCAATTGGCCTTTGTAGACAATTACTCTTTGAGAAAGTGAAGCCATATAAAATCCAATGGCCTCTTTCTTGATCGAATTATTGATGGTATGAGAAGCGTAATTTTTTAAAATAAAAAGTTTTCTTTCAAAGTCTTCTGGGTTGGTGATATGGTCGGGTTTTTTTACAAAAACTTGTTCCATGATGGGTTCTACGGATAAGGCAGAAGGGCCTATCGAATCTTTGATAACGGGCACTTTTCTGTACCCAATAATTTCTATGCCTAATTTTTCTGCAGCGCGTGCAAAAATTTCTTTGCATTCCACTAAAATGGCTTTGTCATTTGGGAAGAAAATAAATCCAACACCATATTCATTCAAATCGGGCAAGTGAATGCCTTGATGCAATAATTCATCAAAGAAAAATTCATGTGGAATTTGAATCATGATACCTGCGCCATCCCCTGTATTTACTTCGCAGCCGCAAGCACCACGGTGCTCCATGTTTTCTAAAATGGTAAGCCCATCGGTTACGTTTTGATGTGATTTTACGCCTTTGATATTGGCCACAAATCCAATACCACAAGCGTCGTGTTCATAAGCAGGATTGTACAATCCTAAGTTTTTTGTTTTCGTCATTTCAACCAGTTAATTATAGGATACTTCTAAAGGGTAGCGATTCGTGGAAAATTACGAAAAAACAAGGATTTTTAGTAGCAGAATCGCAATAATTTTACTAACCATTTAATAATTTTTAATAAATATTTGAAATGGTTGAAAAATATCAAATAACGAACGTTAGCAAATATATATTTTGAAAAAAATCAAATAAAGTCTATTCGTAATTTATCAAAACAAGGAGCCGGGTTTAAAGAATGTCCTTTAGGAAAAATACCAAAAATAGAACTGCCCGAACCGCTTAAACTTGCATAGAGGGCTTCTTGCTGGTAGAGTTCGCTTTTAATGGTATGCAATAGGGGGTGGGCATCAAAAACTGGTTGTTCAAAATCATTGATCAATTGGTCTTTCCAAGTAGGGAGGGGTGATTGAATAATTTCGGCGATTGTTTTTTCTTTTTGACCAGGTTTAATTTGTTGAAAGGCCCAGGCGGTTGAAATATGAATGCCTGGATGAATCAAAGCAAAAGTATAGTTGCTTAAATCAATGTTAATGGGTTGTAAAATTTCACCTCGGCCTATAGCATGCGCAGCTTGGTTTACAATAAAAAAAGGACAATCGCTACCCAATTGAGCAGCATAATTTATTAATTCAGTTTGCGTTAAGTTTAAGGTAAACAATTCATTGAGCATAAGAAGTGTAAATGCCCCATCACTTGAGCCACCACCTAGTCCAGCGCCCATTGGAATTATTTTATGCAAATGAATTTTAACCCCAGTTATTTTCGGAAAATCTTTTTTCAGTAAATGATATGCTTTGATACAAAGATTTTCTGAAACATTTCCTGGTATTGGGTTTCCGGAGCTTGTAAATTCAACAGTAGTATTTTTATTAAGGACAATTTCAATACTATCTTTTAGCGCTACTGGATAAAAAACCGTCTCCAAGGCATGATAACCATCCGTCCTTTTTTCTAAGATAGATAAGCCTAAATTAATTTTACAATTGGGAAACTGAATCATTGATTATGATTTCTTTTGCGCATTTTTTTTATTGATTTCATCACGAATATCAATAGCGCGGATATAATCTTCCTGTTCTAAAACTTCTTGCAATAATTTATTCAATTCAGGTAGGGATAATTTAGATAAATCACTTTCTACAGGGTTGACATCAATAGGGGTAGTGGGGGTAATTGTTTTTTCGGCATTTTCATTGGCCAAGCCTGCTTGTTCTAAAATGTTATCATACACGTAAATGGGACAACCAAATCGAACGGCCAAGGCTAAGGCATCGCTTGTTCTACTGTCAATTTCAATAGTATCATTGGCAGTAAAGCAAACTAATTTTGAATAAAAAATACCTTCTTGTAAATCACAGATATATACTTCTTGCAATTGTATGTCAAAGGCAGTCATGAAATTTTTCATTAAATCATGCGTCAGAGGGCGAGAGGGGTGCATGTTTTCTAGGGCAACTGCAATGGCTTGTGCTTCAAATCCGCCAATCACAATTGGCAGGCGACGAAGGCCGTTCACCTCTCCTAAAATAACCGCATAGGAGTTAGATTGGGTGATGCTATGTGATAAAGCGACGATTTCTAATTCAATTTTTTGCATAAGCAGTATTGCTGTTCAAAGTTAATTAAAAAATAAATCTTTTAAGGCCTATTTTTAACAGAAGTATTAAATTGTGAATAATAAACAATTCCTATGAAACCAATACATTTAGCCGATATTAAAGCGGTTACCTTATGCGCTGGCTTTGATGCTAAGTTGTTGCACAGCAATTCTATGACCTGGTCCTTTGTACATTCCATTGCAGGGCATACTTTACCGGCTCATCAACATGTGCATGAACAAGTAACACATATCGTAAAGGGTGATTTTGAATTAACAGTAGAAGGCATCCCCCATTTATTAAAAGCCGGTGATTTATTTATTATTCCTTCAAATACATTGCATTCTGGAAAAAGCATTACCGATTGTGATATTATTGATGTGTTTAATCCAGTAAGAGAAGATTATGCAAAATTAAGTTCCTAGTCATTTAAAATAGTTTCATGTATTCATTACAAAATAAATTTGCACTAGTAGGGGGTGCTTCGCAAGGTTTAGGTGCGGCCTCTGCCCATGCATTGGCTAACGCAGGCGCTACGGTTATTGTTTTTGCTAGAAATGAAGAAAAGTTAAAACAGGTGGTAAAAAATTTACCAAAACCCCTAGCGCAAAATCATAGTTATTTGATTATTGACACAAATCATTTAGCAACTTCAAAAAAGTCGGTACAAGAATTACTGACTCAAATTAATGCCATTCATGTATTGGTAAATAATACGGGAGGTCCTGCAGCTGGTCCTTTACATGAAACCAGCACCGATGATTTAAAAAATGCTTTCGAATCACATCTATTACATGCACATCAATTGGTTCAACTTTTATTGCCCGGCATGCGTGCGGCTAATTTTGGTAGAATTATCAATATACTTTCTGTTTCCATCAAAGAACCTATAGATGATTTAGGTATTTCAAATACCATTCGTGCAGGGATGGCCAACTGGGCCAAAACCTTATCTAAGGAACTTGGACCATGGGGCATCACCGTAAATAATGTATTGCCTGGATTTACCAATACCGAAAGGTTGGATTATTTATTTTCAAATAGAGCCGCTAAAGCGGGTGTGACCAAGGAAGAGATCAGAAAAAATATTGAAAATAGTATCCCTGTAAAAAGATTGGGCGAGCCAGCAGAATTTGCTGCAGCTGTTTGTTTTTTAGCGAGCCCTGCCGCAGGTTTTATCAATGGGATTAATTTACCAGTGGATGGAGGACAATTAAGATCGCTATAATTTAATGTTTCGTAAATAAACTAATTGGCTTTTGCTTTTAATACTGCTGCAGTCAATTTGGGTACAATTTCAAATGCATCACCTATTACACCATAATCGGCTGCTTTAAAAAACGGGGCTTCAGCATCTTTATTAATGACCACAATGGTTTTACTTCTGTTGACACCTGCTAAATGTTGAATGGCGCCTGATATGCCTATGGCAATGTACAAATTAGGGGCAATTTGAATTCCTGTTTGTCCAACATGTTCATGATGTGGTCGCCAATCTGAATCGGATACAGGTCGGCTACAAGCAGTTGCAGCGCCCAAGGCCTTGGCTAAGTCTAATAAGATACCCCAGTTTTCAGGTCCTTTTAAACCACGGCCACCACTCACTACTAAATTGGCTTCGGTCAATGGAATCTCTCCTTCAATTTTTTCTACTTTAGTAATTTTAATAGAAGGGGCAGGAATTGCTAAGTCAATATTTTCAACGGTGGTGCTTGCATTGTATTCTACTAAACCAAAACTATTTTGATTGATGGCAATTACTTTAATGGGGGTTTCGATTTTAATATGCGCAAATGCTTTGCCAGAAAAAACAGTTTTGGTGACTACAAAACCGTTAGACATATTGGGTAAACTACAAACACCAGTAACGATACCTGCTTCTAATTTCACTGCCACAGCTGGAGCAATGGCTCGGCCATTTAAATTTTGTGCAAAAACAAGTACAGTGGCATTTAGGTTTTTAGCAATGCTGGCAATTAAATTAGTATGCACTTTAACATCCAAGCTATTTAAACTTTCGTTTTTTAAATGATGCACTTTACTAGCACCATATTTTCCTAAACTAGTTAAATCTTCTTGCACCGTACCCAATACCAAGGCTTCTACGGAAATGCCTAATTGTTTGGCTATTGCAGCTCCATAAGATAAGGCTTCTAAGGAGGCTTTTTTAATTTGTTGATCGGCTTGATCTATATATACAAGTACCATAATTTATTGGTTGAATTTTTAAATAACTTTTGCTTCTTCTTTTAATAAACGCACCAATTCATCCATCTGGTCTGGGTCAATTAATTTTACTCCAGATTTAGCTGCAGGTAAATCAAATTGGCTGATGCTGGTGCTTGCTTTTGTATCCATCGGCGCAACTACTTTTAAAGGTTTTGATCTTGCTGCCATAATACCACGCATATTAGGAATTCTTTGTTCGGCCATCCCTTTTTGACAGCTTACAATCAATGGTAAATTCACTTCAGCACTTTCTTCTCCACTTTCAATTTCTCTTTTCACCGTGGCTGTATTTCCATTCAATTCAAAATGGGTAGCCAATGATATAAAAGGAAGGTCCAACAAAGCGGACAACATAGAACCAATGCAAGCACTATTGTAATCGATGGTTTCTTTTCCAGTAAAAATTAAATCATAAGCGCCTTCTTTAGCCACCGTGGCAATTTGGTTGGCCACCGTAAATGAATCATTGCTATTGCTATCAATCCTTATGGCTTCATCACCACCAAGGGCCAAGGCTTTTCTTATAATAGGTTCTGCATCTACGCCACCCACGGTTACTAAATGGATAATGGTTGCGGGATCTTTTTCTTTTAACTCAATAGCACGCACCAATGCATACCATTCGTCGTAGGGGTTAATGATCCATTGCACTGCAGTTTCATCAAACTTTGTATTACCTTCGACAAAGGCAATTTTAGCTGTTGTGTCGGGGGTTTTACTGATACAAACTAAGATCTTCATGTTGTCTAATTTTAGTAAAGGGAGGTATTTAGTTGTTTATGCAACTAATGCAAATATAAGCCAAGATGAATCGAATTGAAAAAATTATTGAGTTTTTAAATCAACAACCTAAGGACAATTTTCTAAGGCATGCCTTGGCATTAGAATACATTAAGATTGGTGAAGAGCAAAAAGCCTTGGACCTTTTTATAGCCATCCTTACTGAAACGCCAGACTATATTGGTTCTTATTATCATTTGGCCAAATGTTTAGAGCGAATGAATGATCAGAAAGCGGCCATTGTTTGGTATGAAAAAGGCATGGAAGCAGCCAAGGCAGCCAAAGACAATCATGCTTACAGTGAATTGCAGGCCGCATACGAGGATTTAGTCTATTAATCCTATAGTTAACTAAGTCTTTGATTGATTTTAGTATCAATCAATTGAAAAAAGTCTTCTGGCTTATAGGTTCTCCAAGCACTAATTTCCATCAGTTCGATGTATCTATTAAGCTTACGTAATAAAAAATCGTATTGCGCTGCAGTATGAAAATTCACTAAAACGGCCCAACCTTCTTCATCGGAAGTTTCTTCATACAATTCTTCATAATAATCTTTGTCTCCGCTGTGAAAATTAAAAACGCTTTCGGCAATAAGAATAAATTTATAAATGCCTTCTTCCATTAATTTGTCTAATACCTCTCTTTTTAATTCCATGATGTCATTTTCTATGGCATCGTTCCATTCTCCAATCATTTCAATAATGGCAAACTTTAAATCATAATCTACAAATAAAATTTTCAGGTAGAGGGTTTTACTCCCAAATTCATCCCATTGTGGATGGATATAGTAATTGTACACGGTTTGTGAAAATTCAAATTCGCTGTATTTTCTACCAAAAAAAATGGATCTTGGATCTTCTTCCGCCATATATAAATGGCGCCAATGATAATGTGGTTCAATGTCATGCATGCGTATGCTTCCAGTAAAAAGGTTATTGTTTTTTGTGAAATTCAATCAGCCCTTCCATGGGTGATTGAATTATTTTACCCAATTCAATTTCATAACTTAAGGCCAGTTGCTTGATGATATCTTTAAAAGCATAGGCAATGCCACCCACAAAATGTATGGGGTGAATCCAGGATTCATTCATTTTATTAATATGTGCAAAAAAGAAATCGTTTAAGCCATCTTCAATAATATTTTCAATCATGTAATGTCCTCTATGTTCGGCTAAAAATGGCGCGAAAGAAGCCAGGGTTCTATTGGGGAAGGGGCTTTTGTAGATGCTATTTAAAATTGCATCCTTAGTTAAATTAAATTTTGATTCAAATGCGGCCATCAATTCCTCGTCAAATGTTTGATATAAAAAATATTGAATGACTTTTTTCCCTAAATAAGCGCCACTGCCTTCATCCCCTAAAACATAACCCAGGCCTGGACTATTTTTAGTAATTTTTTTACCATTGTAAAATCCAGTATTTGATCCAGTGCCTAAAATGCAAACCACGCCCTTTTTATTTTGACAGCTGGCACGAGCAGCAGCTACTAAATCTGTTTCAATGGTCAATTTTGCTTTTGTAAAAACCGCTTTCAATGCTTTTTTTAGAGACAGCACATTGCCTGGATTGCTTAAGCCCGTTCCGTAAAAATAAACGGCTTCAATTTTTGATAAATCTGTTTTTTTAGCAAAAGATTTTTGGAGCAATTGGGTGATTTCTTGGGTAGACAAAAAATAGGGACTGATGCCAATGGTCGTAATGGTTGACTTTTTATTGTTTTGGACAAGGGTCCACTGGCATTTTGTTGCACCACTGTCTGCAATGAGGTAGTTCTTTATCATAGTAGGTCACTCTTCTGCGTGAAAATAGCCATTTTAGTGTAATTTTAGCCCGAATAAAATGAGTATGCAAAATAATAACAATTTGAATTGGGCTAAACCGCTGTTCTATGGCTTCTTGGTCATCATCGGTATTTTAATTGGGGTATTTTTTAAAGGAAATTTTAATTTAGGTTCTTTGGTAAAAAATAACCAGCATCCCATACAGGAGATGATGGATTTAGTGCAATCGAAGTATGTGGATTCGGTGGCCAACGATAGTGTTGGTTTAAAATTGGCCAATTATTATTTAGAGCAATTAGATCCACATTCTGTATACATTGCGCCCTCGGATTTGAATGAGGTAAATGAACAATTGCAGCCCAATTTCAAAGGCATAGGTATTGAATTTCAACAATTCAGAGACAGTATTTTCGTGGCTTATGTGATGAAGGAGGGCCCTGCAGGCAAAGCTGGTTTACAAACAGGAGATATTTTATTAACTGCGGATGATTCGGTTCAATTGTCCGGGAAAAAATGGGATTCTGATGAGATTAGAAAAAAATTAAAAGGGCCTGCCAATAGCAAGGTAAAATTGATGGTCTACAGAGCAGGGGAGAAAAAATCTTATATCATTTCAAGAGACAATGTGGCTTTATCACCTGTAGAGGCAAGTTATATGATTGATACGCTAGTGGGTTATATACGAATCAATAAGTTTGCCGACCGTACTTATGAAGCGTTTATGCAAGCCTTGGAACCTCTGCTAGCTAAAGGGATGAAAACTTTGGTGATTGATTTGAGAGGGAATGGGGGAGGACTGTTGTCAGAAGCAGTGGCCATCGCGGATGAATTGTTAAGTGGAAATAAATTGATTGTATATACACAAGGCTTGCATTCGCCTCGTGTAGATTATTTTAGTAAAAGAGAAGGCTTATTTGAACAAGGTGGATTAACCATTTTGATGGATGAGACCTCAGCATCAGCCAGTGAAGTGTTGGCAGGTGCTTTACAAGATTGGGACCGTGCCACCATTGTGGGAAGAAGATCTTTTGGAAAGGGTTTAGTGCAACAACAATTTAAATTATCCAATGGAGGCGCTTTACGCTTAACTACTGCCAAATATTATTCGCCATTAGGAAGAAACATTCAAAGACCTTATACGCATAGTAAACAAGATTATGAAAATGATTTTGTAAACAGATTACATGAGGATGCAATGGGCAAACCAGATTCAAGTTTTAAAGGGGATTCCTTTAAAACACCCAAGGGACATTTGGTGTATGGAGGTGGAGGCATTTATCCAGACAAATGGGTGAACGGCAATGCTATTTTAATGGATACTAGTTTTAAAGTATTGTGGGAAGAAGGCTTGATGAATGATTTTATTTTACACTGGTATGTTCAAAATAGGACCATGATGAATACATTTAAAAATCCAACTGCATTTTTAAATCAAACCGCTAGCATCAATTTTTGGGCTGCTCTAGTGAATTATGCAGGTCCAAAGCAGCAATTAAAATTGAAGACCCTTGAAAAAAATAAATTGTTTGTACAAAACCAAATTCGTGCTTTAGTAGCGAGAACACATTGGTACAAACAAGGATACATTGAAGTACAAAATGCATTGGATCCTAGTTTTAAGCAGCTAGTTCCCTAAAACATGATATTGATCAGTTTTATAAATGATCCGACTCATTTTAGGGCTGATTGAATTGCATGAATTTCGTGGGTAGAATGCAAACAACCACTTGTTACCACTGCGGCTTAAAATCTGCTACAGAAATACAAATCAATGAAAAGTATTTTTGTTGTGATGGCTGTAAAATGGTGTATACCCTTTTAGAGGAGAATGGCTTATGTCAATATTATGATTTAACTGAGATGCCCGGATTAACTGCCAAGGGGCATTTTGTTTCTGAAAAGTATAATTATTTAGACAATGAGGCTATTCAGGAGCAGTTGATTCAATTTAAGCTTGGCGACCAAGCGCATGTAATATTTTATTTACCACAGATACATTGTGTGAGTTGTGTCTGGCTTTTAGAGAATTTACATAAGATCAATCCAGGCATCATTCAATCGCAAACGCATTTTGAAAAAAAAGAGATAAAAATTATTTTTAATCCTTCCCTTATTTCTTTAAAACAAGTGGTTCAATTATTGGCTTTCGTGGGGTATGAACCAGTGATTCATTTAGAGGTAATGACTGGTTAAAGAAAAAGAAAGTCAATAAAAAGCAATTGTATAAAATTGGTATTGCTGGTTTTTGTTTTAGCAATATTATGATGCTAAGTTTTCCTGAATATCTTTCCAATAATGCGCTAGAATTGGGTAGTTTAAGGCATTTTTTTATTTATATTAATTTATTATTATCACTGCCTGTATTGTTTTATAGTGCCAGTGGGTTTTTTATCTCTGCTTATACAGGACTTAGGCAAAAATGGTTGAACATAGATGCGCCCATTGCCTTGGCCATATCGGTTACTTTTAGCAGAAGTGTATATGAAATTCTCAGTCAAACAGGCGCAGGGTATTTAGACAGCATGAGTGGGATTGTATTTTTTATGTTAATTGGAAGGTGGTTTCAAGACAAGTCCTATGATTCTTTTGCATTTGATAGAGATTATAATTCCTTTTTCCCATTAGGGGTGACGGTCTTAGAAGAAGGCAAAGAAGTGAATAAGCCACTGTCATCACTGCTTAAAGGCGAATTGGTATTATTAAGAGCTGATGAAATGATTCCGGCAGATGCTATATTATTAACAGAAGGCGCCTTGATTGATTATAGTTTTGTAACTGGAGAGAATGCGCCCATTGAAGTAGCCATTGGCCAACTGGTCTATGCAGGAGGTATTCAAAAAGGTCGGTCCATACAAGTTGAAGTGCAGAAACCTGTTGGACAAAGCTATATTACTGAATTGTGGAATAGCCCGGTTTTAAAAAATGAAAAAAATATAGAAAAATCCTTTGTGCATCCTTGGAGTCAATATTTTACCATTGTTTTATTGATCATTGCTTTTTCAAGCGGTGTGTATTGGAGCCTCTATGATACTAGTAAAATATTGCCAGCAGTAACAGCGGTATTAATTGTAGCCTGCCCTTGTTCTTTACTGTTAACTGTTACTTTCACTTATGGCAATGTATTAAGATGGCTGGGTAACGCTAAGTTTTATTGTAAAAATGCTGCTGTAATTGAGGCTATAGACAAAATAGATACCATTGTCTTTGATAAAACAGGAACCTTAACCAATCATGAGGACACCCATTTGGAATACCATGGAATGGTATTAAGTGAGGCTGAAATGATTGCTGTAAAATCAGTAACAAGGGAATCTATGCATCCATTAAGTAAAATGATTACTCAGTTATTAATGTTAGAAGTTTCAGATTTAACCAGTTTTCAAAAAATTGAAAATTTTATTGGCAAGGGAACTAAGGCTACATGTAATGAATATGAAATCTTGATTGGTTCCATTTCTTTTTTAAAATCAAATGGCATTCATTGCGACGACAGCTTGCAAGGTGCTGTGGTCTGCCTTGCGATGAATGGGGTGATGAAAGGTTATTTTGCAGTCAATCATGCTTATCGAGATGGAATGGATAAAATGGTCAAGCGTTTGCAAGATAAAGGCTATCATTTACACTTATTAAGCGGAGATCATCCCACTGAAAAAGGGCATTTAACTCTTTTATTAGGCAAGAATATACCCATGTTTTTTGAAACAGGTCCTGAAGATAAATTGGCCTATATACAAAAATTACAAAATCAAGGGCATAAAGTAATGATGGTGGGAGATGGTTTGAACGATGCAGGCGCACTCAAAAAAAGCAATGTTGGTATTGCAGTTACCGATCAAACACATTTATTTACACCCGCAAGTGATGCGATTTTAGAAGGTAATAAAATAAAAGAACTACAACATTTAATCGATTATGCTAAAAAGGCCAAACTCATTATCATTTACATTTTTATTTTATCTATCTTATATAATATAATTGGCATATACTTTGCTACTACTGCAAGGCTTTCACCCATGGTGGCCGCAATTCTAATGCCAATTAGCTCTATCAGCATTGTAGCACTTTCTGCCTTGCTTTCCTTTTCATTTTCATACAAGATTAGATCTCGAAACTGATATATATCAGTTCCAAATTTGACCTAGGTCATTTGGAAAATTCGAGTTTCCCTATAGATTTGTTTCAAATATATTCCTATGGGTGTGATTGTTATTTTAATCATTGCAAGTGTGCTGGTAGCTGGTGGATTTTTATTGGCTTTTTTATGGTCTGTGAAAACAGGACAGATGGATGATGATTATACGCCCTCTGTAAGAATTTTATTTGAGGATGAATTAATAATTAAGAAAAAGGAAATTCTATAAAAATTTTAAATCAATAACCATTTAAATTAACCTTATGCAAGTAGAAAGTTTTCAGTATGACAATAAAACGGTAAGGAATTTTGCCATAGCCACCATCATTTGGGGAGTGGTAGGAATGACGGTAGGTTTATGGGTAGCTTTACAGTTGGTTTTCCCCACTGTATTAAACTTACAACCTTATTTTAATTTTGGTCGTATTAGACCACTACATACCAATGCAGTCATTTTTGCATTTGTGGGCAATGCTATGTTTATGGGAATCTATTATTCCTTACAGCGTTTGTTAAAAGCAAGAATGTTTAGTGATGTACTTAGTACAATTCATTTTTGGGGATGGCAACTTATCATAGTTGCTGCAGCTATTACTTTGCCTTTAGGATTTTCTACCGCTAAAGAATATGCAGAATTAGAGTGGCCAATTGATATTGCCATTACTTTAATTTGGGTGGTGTTTGGGTTTAATATGTTTGCCACCATTATTAAAAGAAGAGAGCGTCATTTATATGTAGCTGTTTGGTTTTACATAGCCACTTTTGTTACAGTGGCCGTTTTACATTTGGTGAATTCCTTTGAATTGCCAGTCACTCTATTTAAAAGTTATAGTTGGTATGCAGGGGTGCAAGATGCCTTGGTGCAATGGTGGTATGGTCATAATGCGGTGGCCTTTTTCTTAACCACCCCATTTTTAGGTTTAATGTATTACTTCTTGCCAAAAGCAGCGAACAGGCCTGTATTCTCTTATAAATTATCAATTATACATTTTTGGGCCTTGATCTTTTTATATATCTGGGCGGGCCCGCACCATTTGTTGTATACTGCTTTACCTAATTGGGCACAAAGTTTAGGTATTGTTTTTAGTTTCATGCTAATTTTTCCAAGTTGGGGTGGAATGATTAATGGTTTATTAACCTTGCGTGGTGCCTGGGATAAAGTGAGAGAAGATGTCATATTGAAGTTTATGGTGGTGGCTGTAACCGCTTATGGTATGTCCACATTTGAAGGGCCAATGTTATCTTTAAAGAGTATTAATGCAGTTGCGCATTTTTCAGATTGGATTATTGCGCATGTTCACATAGGTGGATTAGGATGGAACGGGATGCTAACTTTTGGAATTATCTATTGGTTGTTACCAAGAATTTACAAAACTGAATTGTATTCTAAAAAATTAGCAAACATACATTTTTGGTTAGCCACTTTAGGAATTCTATTCTATGCAATACCTATGTATTGGGCAGGATGGCAACAAGTTTCTATGTGGAAACAATTTACACCAAGTGGTCAATTGAAGTACCAATTTTTAGAAACTGTTACTTATATGGCTCCTTTTTATGCCATGAGGGCCATTGGAGGTATTTTGTATTTAACAGGTGCCATTATTGGAATGGTGAATTTCTTTAAAACAATGGGTCAAGGCACTTTGCAAGCTAACGAAGATGCGCAAGCACCTGCTTTAGAAAAAGCCTATACAAAACATAGTGGCGAACATTGGCATCGTTGGATTGAACGTAAGCCAACACCATTCTTATTATTGTCATTAGTAGTAATATTAATTGGAGGATTAGTTGAATTAGTACCCACTTTTTTAGTAAAATCAAATATTCCAACTATTTCAAGTGTGAAACCTTATACACCATTAGAGTTGCAAGGAAGAGACATTTATACAAGAGAAGGTTGTTATACTTGTCACTCTCAAATGATACGTCCTTTTAGAAGTGAGACAGAACGTTATGGTGAGTATAGCAAAGCGGGAGAGTTTGTATATGATCATCCATTCCAATGGGGAAGTAAACGTACTGGTCCAGATTTAGCTAGAGAAGGATCGGGTAATTTGAAAAAATCAAATACCTGGCATTACAATCACTTAGAAGAACCTAATTCTATTTCAACTGGTTCGGTGATGCCTTCTTATTCTTTCTTGATTGACCATAATTTAGATACGACTACCACTCCATTAAAAATAAATGCGATGCGCACATTAGGGGTGCCTTATGCAGCAGATTATGCCAATAAGGCCAACCAGGATTTAATGATTCAAGCGAAAGGCATTGCAGATGATTTGCAAAAGGATGGAATTAAGGTAGCGCCTAATAAAGAAATAATTGCATTGATAGCTTATTTACAAAGATTAGGAACAGACATCAGTAAAAAATAATCAACAAAAAATAATTAAACATGTACAGTTTTATAAAAAAATATACCGAGACCATGCAGGATCAAAATATTTATCCGCTTTTTTCGCTATTGGTTTTTGTGGCATTTTTTGTTGGAGTGCTATGGTATGTTAAAGTCCTAGACAACAAAGAAGTGGAAGAAATTAAAAATTTACCATTAGAACAATAATACATCAAATAAAAACATTTCTTATGTTAAAAAATAAAAATACTTTTCTATTGTTAGTGGCTAGTATGCTTTCTGTAGCCTCATATGCACAGACAGCTGGTGTAGCAGCAACACCCGATACAACCAATTATATGCAATTACTAATGATGTCTGTAGCTGTTATATTAGTAATCGTTGTATGGGTATTAGCTAATGTGCTGCTAATGGTATCAAAAAAAGCGGTTGATATGTCTAAATCTGCTCCTAAAGTAATGATGATTTTCGTAGTAGTGATGGGCTCTATGTTTGCCACCAAAGGTGTTGCGCAAACAACGGCGGCCGTTGCAGATACTGCAACTAAATCAGTGACTAAAGATTATTATGGGGGATTATCTTATAATACCTTTTGGACAATGTCTACAGTTATTTTATTAGAGTTGCTGGTTGTTTTCTTATTGGTTTTATTTATTAGAAATATTTTTCGTGCTATTCATCCCAAAGAGAAAGTATTAGTAGGGGGTAAAGTAGTAACTGATTCTTGGTTGCTTAAAACATGGCATACTTTAGACAAGCAATTTTTTACAAAGGCGGTTCCTTTGGATAAAGAAGCAGATTTACTGTTAGATCATGATTATGATGGCATAAAGGAATTAGACAATGCATTGCCACCATGGTGGAAGTATGGTTTTTATATCACTATTGTAGTGGCGATATTTTATTTATTAAAATTTGAAGTATGGCATACAGGAATGAATCCTACAGAGGAATATAATGCAGAAATGACTGCAGCAAAAGTACAAACAGATGCTTATTTGGCTTCCGCTAAAGAGAATGTAGATGAGAATACAGTGATTCAGTTAGATGCAGTAGGTGCTTCAGCAGGGAAGGTCTTATTTGCAAAAACCTGTGTGCCTTGTCATTTAGCAGAAGGTCAAGGCTTAGTAGGTCCCAACTTAACCGATGATTATTGGATACATGGAGGGGGTATAAAAGATATATTTAAAACTATTAAATATGGTTATCCTGATAAAGGCATGCAATCATGGCAAACCACTTATTCCCCAATACAAATGCAACAGCTAGCTACTTATATAAGAACATTAAGAGGAACCAATCCTCCTAACCCAAAAGCGCCACAAGGAGATTTGTATAAAGAAGTAGTCGCATCAACGGATACTGCTGCAACAAAAAAATAAATGACACCACAAAATAAAATTGATTCTGAGAGTATTTCAAATTTTAAAAAGGATTTGTTGGATCAAACATTCAGGGATTCGGTATCGACAATAAGTAAAGAAGGGAATAGAAATTATGTAAATCCGCAAAAGCCATCTGGCAAGTTATATAATCTAAGATCATACTTTAGTTATTTCTATTTGATTTTGTTTTTTACTTTGCCATTTATAAAAGTAGAGGGAGAGCCGGTATTTTTATTTAATGTGTTGGAGCGGAAATTCATATTTTTTAGTAAAATTTTCTGGCCACAAGATTTTTTTATTTTCGCCATTGGCTTATTGACTTTTATTGTTTTTGTAATTCTGTTTACGGTAGGGTTTGGGCGTATTTGGTGTGGTTGGGCATGTCCTCAAACCATTTTCATGGAAATGGTTTTTAGAAAAATCGAATTTTTTATAGACGGAGATTCTCATCAGCAAAAGAAGTTAAAGGCAATGCCTTGGAATACCGAAAAGTTATTAAAGAGAGGTGCCAAGATTATTGTATTTTTTTTATTATCCTTTTTAATAGCCAATTTTTTTCTAGGCTATATCATTGGCATTGATGAAGTAGGGGTGTTGGTAAAAGAAGGCATATTTGTACATTTTGGAACTTTTAGCGCATTGGTAATTTTTACTTTGGTTTTTTTCTTTGTCTATTATTGGTTTAGAGAGCAAGCTTGTATTATTGTTTGTCCTTATGGAAGATTACAAGGGGTATTATTAGATCGTAATTCCATTTTGGTGGCTTATGATTATGTAAGAGGCGAGCCAAGAGGCAAATTGTCGGACATAGCAAATGACAAAGGAGATTGTGTTAATTGTCATGCCTGTGTGCGGGTTTGTCCAACTGGCATTGACATTAGAAATGGGACGCAATTAGAATGTGTTAACTGTACTGCTTGTATTGATGCTTGCGATGAAATTATGGACCATATCAATAAACCTAAAGGTTTAATAAGATATGCCTCTGAAAATGGAATTGCAAGTAAACAAAAAATGACCTATTCCTGGAGGTTGAAGTTGTATACCATCGTTTTATTATTGCTATTAAGTTTTCTTGCGATTTTATTAATTACAAGAGCAGATATAGCTGCAAGAATTTTAAGAACACCAGGTCAGACCTATCAATTATTAGACCATCATAAGATTAGTAATTTGTACAATATCAAATTGGTGAATAAAACCAGGAAGAACATTCATTTAGATATCAAATTAGAAAATATAGAAGGCGAAATAAAGTTAATAGGGCCTGTTGATGTAGCAAAGGAATCTTATTTTCAAACTAGTTTTTTTATTACATTGAAAAATGAACAATTAAAACAAAGAAAAACAAAAATTAGAATAGGTCTTTATGAAAACGGTCATAAAATGGATGATTTAACTGCAGTTTTCTTAGGACCTTCTATTTAAAATTATATAGTATGAAACTAAATTGGGGGCATAGCATTATTATTGTTTATGTGATTTTTGTAGCAGGTATTTTATTACTTTCTTTTAAATCTTCTCAGCAAAAATTTGACTTAGTGCAAACGGATTATTATGGTGCAGAACTAAAATATCAAGAAGTAATAGATGCCACTCAAAGGGCAAAAGCTATTGGAGGGGAATTGCAAGTAGAAACAAAGGGAAATTATCTGCATGTAATACTTCCTCAGCAGTTGCAAAATTCGATTTCAAAGGCGTCTATTCAAATGTATTGTATAGCAGACGAAAAAGGGGATTTAAAAAAAGAGATAGTGGCACAAAATGGAATTTTTGATATTGAAGTATTGAGCACTATGAAAGGAAATTATACTTTAAAGTTAACTATTGAAAATAGTGGAACAGCCTATTATTTTGAAAAAAAGATAATGTTGTAAAATAATATAATTGTATGTGGGTTAAACATGTTTTTGAGATTGGTTTTTTGATGGGGCTTATAGGAAGCATTCATTGTATTGGCATGTGCGGACCTTTGGTAATGGCGCTTCCTATTGCTCATCAAAATAATTTTCAAAAATGGAGGTCACTTATTTTATATCATTTTGGTAAAATTAGTAGTTATGCTATATTAGGTGTTTTGCTTGGACTGTTTGGAAGTCAGTTGCCATTATATGGCGTACAAGAAAATTTGTCTATTGTAATGGGCTCCATTATGTTATTGTATGTATTGTATGTATTTGTAATTAAAGCAAACTGGTCGCCCTCTATCATACATTTTAATAGGGTCTATAATTTTATTATCAAAAAAATGGGGTTGCTTTTTAAAAGTAAAAATAAGACTGCCTTTTATTTCATTGGTTTTTTAAATGGTTTGCTTCCATGTGGTATGGTATATGTGGCATTGACATCTGCCCTTGCTACACAGAGCGTAGTAAAAGGCGGATTCATAATGGCTTTTTTTGGATTGGGGACGCTGCCTGCCTTACTTATGGTAGCAATAGGGGGACAGTATTTTGGCAGATCGGTAAGGCTTCGATTGCAGGGCTTATTACCAGTTTTTATTTTTAGTATGGGGGTGTTGTTAATACTCAGGGGGTTAAATCTAGGGATACCTTATGTAAGTCCTCAAGCAGGTATTGGAACCACTGTAATCCCCTGTCATAAATAAGGAGTAATGAATAAAGAATTTATAACACAAGAAGTAGAGTCTTTGATTAGATCCTTGGAATTTATCCAAGAGGAGCAGGCATTTATTAAGAGAAAGCTAAGTAGTTTATTAGAGAACTTAGTAATGAACGATTTTATTGTTTGGGCGGAAGAATTACAACTTCAGATATTGAATAGAGAGGCTGCTGTAAAACTTTTATTAATAGATATATTGGTTTTGAAGAAAGGGATTAAGGCTTCGAAGTCTGCTAATAATTTAGTGGAATCGAAATTGGTAGCAGCGTATAAAAAATATAAACTTCAGGTAGTTTATTTAGAAAATGAATTTATAGCATGGAAAAGCGATGTGAATGAAAGGTTTGAAGCAGCGCTTTATTAAGTATGATTTTTTTAGTTAAAAAGATTTGCCAATTTCTTTTCTTCCAATATGGTAATCTTACCTTCTTTAATTTCAATTAATTTTTCCGATTTAAAGTCACTCAAAGTTCTAATTAAACTTTCGGTAGCAGTGCCAGCAATATTGGCTAAATCTTCTCTAGAAATAGAGATAGAGAAAGGGCCGGTTTCTGTATCCTTAGCATATTTCTTTTTTAAAGTAAGCAAGGTGTCAGCTACTCTTTTACGTAAGCTATGATAAGCAAGCGCTACCAATTGTTGTTCTTTTTCAGCAATATTATTTGCTAGAAGCTTAATTACTTTTAAAGCTACTTCTTGGTTATGGGTAAGTAAATGTTCGAATTCTTTTCTAGGAATAACTCTTATAGAAGATTCTTCTAAAGTTTCTGCAAACTCTTCGTACACTGCATTCTCAATTAAAGGAATATGCCCAAAAAAATCTCCAGCAGATAATAATCCAATAATTAATTCTTTACCACCATCACTTGTCTTATATACTTTAATCTTACCAGATTCTATGTAATATAATTTATTGGGGTGTTGTCCTTCGGAGTAAATAACTTGTTTTTTCTTGTAATCAATGATGTCATGACTTTCAAGGGCTTTGTGCATTTCATCTTTGTTCCCTAATTCTGAGATAATTTGATACCAAGCTTCTATTCCTCTGCCGCCTGCATTTTGCTGTATTTTAATTTTTTCAATTCTAGCTCTTATGGCATTAATTAATTCCGAATCAGAGAAAGGTTTTGTGATATAATCATCAGCACCCATTTCCATTCCTTTTCTAAGGTCATTTCTTTCGCTTTTAGCACTTAAGAAAATAAAAGGAATATGTTGTAAGGCTTCATTTTTACTAATAATTTGATATACCCCATATCCATCTAAAACTGGCATCATGATATCACAAACAATTAGGTCTGGAGGGTTTGCCATTGCTTTTTCAACGCCTATCTTGCCATTTTCGGCAGTAAACACTTCGTAATTTGCCAATGTTAAAATTTCGGCAGTATTTTCTCTAAGTGCTTCGTTGTCTTCAATTAATAGAATCTTTTCCATATGTATTTTTTATTCAAAGTCTTTTTTAAGTAGACTAGGTAAGTTAATAATAAATGTACTACCATTTTCAAATTCACTATGGTAATTTATAGTACCATTTAATAACTCAATATATCTTCCCACAATATGAAGTCCTAAGCCGGTGCCTTGTATATTGGTTACGTTGGTTGCTCTAAAGAAGCGTTCAAAAAGATGAATTTGATCAGTAGCAGGAATGCCAATTCCTTTATCTGTTATAGTAATGTTAGTAGTTGTGGTGGTTACTTCCGTATCAATTAAAATAATGGCATTATCGGGTGAAAATTTTATTGCGTTTGAAAGCAAATTTATCATGATATGCTTTAATAAATTACTATCGGTATAGGTATTATTATTGCCTAGGTGATTGAATTTAAATATTTGCCCAGGTTTCAATAAGACCGACATTTCATTATTGATAGATTGCATAAATTCCACTAAATCAAACACTTCTTGTTTCATATCTACTTTACCTTCTTCAATTCTGCCTAGTGATAAAAATTCATTTAAAATATCAGTGAGCGTTTTAACGGAAGATTTAATTCGATCAATATGTTTATCTCTTTTAGATTGATCTTCAGTGGTGGTATACTTGGAAAGCAGTGATATAGAGGATAAAATTGTACTCAAGGGCGTTCTAAATTCGTGTGAAGCCATAGAAACGAATCTTGATTTTAAATCGTTTACTTCCTTTTCTTTTTCTAGAGAAAGTGTTAATTCATTTTTTGATGCTTCTAAGGCAGTCAAAGTATTTTGAAGTTCATTGGTTCTTTTGGTAACGGTAATTTCTAAATTTGCGTTTAGCTTTTTCATTTCCTCATTCACCTTTTCCATTTCATCCTGCTGCGCTATAATTTTTTCTTCATTAAGCTTTCTCTTGGTAATGTCTGCTATAAAAGCAATGGCAAATTTCTCATCGCCAGTTGTAAAGTGCCCCAGGCTAATTTCAACAGGGAATTCTGTTCCATCACTTCTTAATGCAGATAAAGTCATTCCTAAACCCATTGACCTTGCATTAGGTTTCTCTATATAGCTATTTCTATAGCCAACATGTTTAGTATGATGTCTTTGTGGAATTAGCTTTTCTAATGGCTCACCTATTAGGCTGTTTTCAACGTACCCAAATAAGTTATTGGCAAAACTATTTGCCATTGATATTTGGCCTTTTCCATCTACTACAATAATGGCCATAGAAGCTGAATTGAATAAAGCTTCAAATCGGTTATCAATGTTAGAGGTAATAGGGGCTTGGTTTTGCATGCAGTTCGCGGCGAAATTATTCTTTACAAAGTTAACCTTTTTAAGTCCTATTTGTTTAAATGATACAATTATATTAAGTGTAAATGCTTAACAAAATAGAACGAATGGTAGGCTCCGATTGTATGCAAGTTTTACTTTCTTAAAATAAATGTGCAATTATC
>CAINEG010000103.1 GCA_903847655.1 uncultured Bacteroidota bacterium | reverse complement strand
TACCCTTTGCAGATTGGGATATGATGTATTTTTACATTAATTTTATCACATGCAATTAAGTTTCGAACAAGAAAAAAATATTAAAGCGGGTGTGTACACGCTTTTAATATGCATTGTTTTGTCTTTATTGTTTGTAATCATGCATTGGCAACAAGCCGCCCCCACCATTATTCCACCTGAAGCGGCTTACATGGAAGTAAATTTGGGCAACAGTAGCACTGGCCTTGGCGATATCGCTCCAAAAAGCAAAGAAGCCCCAGCACCTGAAGTAGGTGCTCGTAAAAGCGTAAAAGCTACTGCGATCAATAAAGCAGTGAAAATAAATGCATCATCTAACCATCCTAATGATGAAGCCATTCGTTCCGAAAAAGCAAAAACGAATATCAAAAATTTACCGCTACCCCCTGCGGCCAAACCAAAAGCCCTGATGGGAAAATACGCAGGCGGTAATGGCAAAGGAGGAAACAATCAAGACAGTTACAACAATGTCAAAGACCAGGGCATTGCTGGTGGCAAAGGTGATCAAGGGGTAGCCAATGGAAGTATTGATGGAAAAAATTATTCAGGTAAGGGTGGCCCTTTTGTCACCAAAGGAGACAGAAAGGTAACCAAGGCCTATACCTTTAATGGAGATGTTGAAGCGGCGACTATTTATGCTGAAATTGAAGTGAACCCTGCTGGTCAAGGAAAATTTGTACAAATTGTCAAAGGCTCTTCCTCTAATGATTCTAAATATAAAAAAGCAATTGTCGAATACTTAACTAAAATTAATTTCAATAGCGCAGATCATAGTTCCATGGTCACGGTTAAGTTTAAATTCGAAGTTCAATAATAGCCCATGTCTTATCAAGCATCCATCGACTATTTGTACAGTCGCTTACCGCTATTTAGTAGAATTGGTGCTGCAGCTATAAAAAATGATCTGCACAATACCCTTGAGATTTGTAATTTTTTAGGCCAGCCTCAACATAAAATTAAAACCATTCATGTGGCAGGCACCAATGGGAAAGGATCTACCAGTCATATGTTGGCCGCCATTTTCCAAGCAGCAGGTTATAAAACTGGCTTGTATACCTCCCCCCATTTGTATGATTTTAGAGAACGCATTAGAGTGAATGGAGAAATGTGTACCCAAGACTTTGTAATAGCTTTTACCAATAAAATAAAACCTGTCATTGATAAAATAGAACCTTCTTTTTTTGAAATCACGGTGGGCATGGCTTTTGATTATTTTGTGCAAGAAAAATGTGAGATTGCTATTATTGAAACTGGCCTAGGTGGAAGATTGGACAGCACCAATGTGATCGCTCCTATCTTAAGTATTATTACTAATATAGGATGGGACCATATGAATTTATTAGGCAATACTTTGGAACTAATTGCTTCAGAAAAAGCTGGCATCATCAAAGAAAATGTGCCAGTAGTCATTAGTGAACGCATCCAAGCCACCACCCAGGTATTTGAACAAAAGGCCAATGCGATGCATGCCCCAATTTATTTTAGTGAGGACTTTTTAAAGGATACTCAATTTGAAAACAATTGGCATTTAGCTAAGTTTTCATTTACTCAACCGCTCATTCATTTATTAAAGACCCCCTTATTTAAAGAAAATTTCAAGATCAGTTGTGATCTGCCAGGGAAATATCAAGCAAAAAATTTAAAAGGCGTATTAGTCGCGGTCCAATTATTAGCAGATATGGGTTGGAAACTCAATGAAGCAAATATCAGCACCGCCTTGACTCAAATAAAAAATACCACTGGTTTGATGGGGCGTTGGGAATGCATCGCTACTAGTCCAAATATTGTTTTAGATGTTGCCCACAATGAACATGGTATTAAAGCAATGTTGGATCAGTTGGCCACCATGCAATACAATCATTTACATATCGTCACCGGAATGGTGAAAGACAAAGATGTAGCAGCTGTATTAAAATTATTACCTACCAAGGCCAATTACTATTATACCCAGTCGCATATTCCTAGAGCCCTTGCCGCTACTGAACTTGCCGAAAAAGGGAATGCACTTGGATTAAAGGGAGTTTGCTATGAGGATGTCAACAAAGCCATCCTTAAGGCCAAAGAAAACGCCAGCCCTACCGATTTGATATTAGTCATTGGTAGCGTTTACTTAGTGGCAGAAGTAAATAGAAATAGGATTCAATAATTACCAGCCTTTTTGTTCACACAAATTTTTAATGTGGGCAATATGGTGTTTGCCATGCCAAGAATAAATAGAAAGCATATCCCATAAACTTACTTCCGCATTGCGTACTGGATGAAATAATTTTCTTTCCCACTGTTCATCGGTCATTGATTCCAATAAATTGGCCCAACGCTCGTGTAAAGCATGTAAGATAGTAGTAGAATAATTAATAGGTGTCAACAAAGCATCTGCTGTATTCACCCAAGCTTTTTCATCATAGGTTTTAATGGGAGGAACTTCTTCTGTTAGCGCCAATTTAAAACGAATAAAAGCATTCATGTGACTGTCTGCCATATGATGAATTAATTGATGAACAGTCCAACCTCCCTCTCTATATGGGGTATCCAATTGAGCCTTGTCTAAATGTTGTACGGTCAATTCTAAATTTCTAGGGGCTACTCTTACTTCATGTATCCAAGCTTTTTTAGTAGCTTGGGTAAATGGCATGGCTTCAAATTTGCCAATGGGATAACGTGGGTCCTGTGTCATACTATTCGATTTATATTTTTATAATTAATTATTTAGATTTGTAATTAGTCTTCTCTCCAAGCCTTCCCTGTTTTTTGTATAAACACATCTTCCAAATTGGCTTTTTTTACTTCTTTAATTTTCTCAAAACCAGAAGCCACCAATTCATCAATCAAATTATTGGGTGTATTGATGACAATAATTTCTCCACTATCGATAATGGCCACTCTATCGCAAAGCACTTCTGCTTCATCCATATAATGTGTGGTAATAATAACTGAAGTGCCATTGTCTCTAATTTCTTTGATCAAATCCCATAAATTTCTGCGCGCTTGTGGATCTAAGCCAGTCGTAGGTTCATCTAAAAATATTATTTTGGGCTGATTAATTAAGGTGGTGGCTATAGAAAATCTTTGTTTCTGTCCTCCACTCAATTCCTTAAATTTTGCCTTGGCCTTGTCTTCTAAATTAACTTTTTTAAGCAAGGCTACTGGATCCACCTTGGTTTGATACAACCCAATAAACAAGTCCATCAATTCGAGTAAATTTAAATTTGGATAAAACCCTGCGGTTTGCAACTGTACCCCAATAATTTTTTTGATGTCCTCTGGGGATGCATCAATACTTAATCCATTCACCCAAACCTCCCCACTGGTTTTTTCTCTTAATGTTTCGATGATTTCCAAAGTGGTGGATTTGCCCGCACCATTGGGACCCAATAAACCAAAAATTTCTCCTTCAAATACCTCAAAACTAATCCCCTTCACTGCTTGGAAGCTACCATAGTTTTTTACCAAATTTTTTACAGTGATGATGGGCAATGCAGACATTTGAGCTTAATTGAATAACAAATTTAACTGCTTTTGGGCGCTATGCAAAATGAAAACTTGCCTAAGTCCCTTATCTTTGTTAAAAGTATCAAAATAATGAAAGTAGGCATATTAGGTGGAGGTCAATTGGGAAGAATGTTATTGCAAGCAGCGGCTAATTTTGATGTTATTACTTATGTATTGGAAAACGATGCTCAATGTCCTGCTGCGCATTTATGCCACCATTTTACCTTGGGTAATATTCAGGATTACGATGCTGTTTACAATTTTGGCAAAAACTTAGATGCACTCACCATAGAAATTGAAGCCGTGAATGTGGATGCTTTGGAACAATTAGAAAAAGAAGGCGTTAAAGTGTACCCCACCCCATCGGCCATTCGTACCATCAAAAACAAAATATTTCAAAAACAGTTTTATAAAGACAACGAAATTCCTACTGCGCCTTTTTTTATTACCGAGCATGCTTCAGAAGTTTTAGCCCACATAAATTTTTTACCCGCTGTTCATAAAATGGGTGAAGGGGGTTATGATGGCAAAGGGGTACAAATCATTCAAAGTGAAAAAGACCTTGAACTGGCTTTTAATGTGCCCGCTGTATTAGAAAAAAAAGTAAAAATAGCCAGTGAGATTGCTTTGATTGTGGGGATGAATGCAAAAGGAGAAACCATCATTTATCCGCCCGCCGAAATGATTTTTGATCCCGTATACAATTTATTAGATTATCAATTAAGTCCAGCCAAGCTAGAAGAAAAACAATTGTGGAAAGCCCAAGCCATTGCTAGAAAAGTGGTGAAAGGATTAAATAGCCCAGGTTTATTTGCCATTGAATTATTTATTGATTCTGCAGGTGAAATTTGGGTAAATGAAACAGCCCCTCGTGTGCACAATAGCGGTCACCATACCATTGAGGCCAATTTCAGCAGCCAATACGATATGTTACTTAGAATTTTATTGGATTATCCATTAGGGAATACCGATGCTATTTTACCATCGGCCATTGTAAATATTGTGGGCAGTGAAGGTCATACAGGTCCTGTGCATTACGAAGGTTTAGACGAGGTTCTTAAAATGGATAATGTATTTGTACATATTTATGGTAAAAAACAAACCAAGCCCGGAAGAAAGATGGGCCATGTAACGATTATCAGTAGCGACTATCAAGATTTAACACATAAGGCCAACAAAATTAAACATACATTGAAAGCCATTACACAATAGCTTTTTATTGGCTTAAATTTTTGGCTTTAAGACTATTTTTTTTCCTTGTAAATTTTTAAAGTACCCCACTCCAATAATACTTTTTAATTGCAAACCTGGAGAGCTTTTGCTGGGTCCGAAATTTTTAATCTTATCATCATAGATCAAATCCAAGCTATAATTGGCGGAAAAGTTTTTATTAATTTTAAAAGTGAACATATTGGTCATGTACAAATTTATATTTTCAGGCTTATCATAATAATTAGAGAAAAAATCGGCACGACCTTTATAGGTAATATTCGGCGCAATCAGATTATTGTAATTCACCGTCACAAACAAACCAGTTTCTTTATACACTTTTTCTCCCTTGGGTACCCCATAGCTGCCCAAATCTGAAAGTTTGGTATTTAACAACAAAGTAGTTCTTGAAGTAAAGGGAGAAAAGAAAACCGAAAATATTTTATTGGGTTTAAAATCTAAACCCGCAGATAAGATAATATAAGCAGGCGCAAAAAAGGAAGAGGTAAAAGTGGAATTGGTTCCGCTAAAACTATAGCCATCAAAAAATTGAGAACGAAAATTAAATAAAGCAGATAAATACCAGACCCCAGTGGTGTCAATCCTATAACCGTATTTACTTAGCAAATCCACCCGATCATCATTTTTTCTGCTACCTATGCTGGTGGATTGAACAAAACCAAGATTGACATCAAAATTATTGTCCCAACTTTGTCTTGGTTTTTGGTAATAAGCGAAATAATTAAAATAGGTATTGATAGACATATTAAAATTGTCCCCTCCTGCGGCCCAATTGCTCAATGAACTTTGTGCCACATTTAAATTGTATAAACCACCCTGTTTCCAATTCCAATTAGCCGTATCGGTGTCTTTTTTAATATTCCTAGAAGTCTCCGATCTCAATTTAGCCACCACCAATTCTTGTGCATTTGCCCTATTCAAACAAAAAACACTCAACAATAAAATGAATCCTTTGAGCATGCGCAAATTTTTATAAATATACAACCTAGTCAATAATCGATTGACTATTAGGTTGATATAAAATAAAATACAATTTATCTT
>CAINEG010000102.1 GCA_903847655.1 uncultured Bacteroidota bacterium | reverse complement strand
TATTTTACCAGAAAATGTACCTGCCAATGAATTCATGAATTTAGAAGGTGATAAAATGAGTACTTCTAAAGGATGGAGCATTGAGATGGATGATTTTATCAATAAATGGATTAAAAAAGACAATGGAGGTAATGGCCTTGCCGATAGCCTACGTTTTTATTTAACCGCCATTGCACCAGAATCTAAGGACAGCGAGTTTACCTGGAAAGGATTTCAGGAATCGGTAAACGGAGAATTGGTAAGCATCTTTGCTAATTTTGTGAACAGAACCTGGGTGCTCATGCATAAATTATGCAAAGGGAAAGTACCTGCGATTCATACAGAATTTTTGGATGATGAAGACCAAGCCATTTTAATAAGTGTAAAAGAGAGCAAAGATAAAATTACTGAATTATTAGAGCAATATAAATTTAGAGAAGCCCAGTTTGAAGTGATTAATTTAGCGCGCTTAGGGAATCAATACATGCAAAAGAAAGAACCTTGGATACTTGCAAAAAATATGGAGACCGACCCAACGGCTCAAGCCAAGATTGATAACACGATGCATGCTTGTTTGCAACTATGCGCCAACCTTGCTATTTTAATTAATCCATTCTTGCCTTTCACAGCTAAGAAAATGTGCACGATGATGAAAGTGGTAGATAGAATGCTTGAATGGCAAAATGCAGGTGGCTTTAACTTATTAAAAGTGGGTTATAGCTTACGTCCTCCTGAATTATTATTTAGAAAAATTGAAGATGAAGAAATTGAAGCAGAATTAACCGAGTTGCGTAGCAACTTGACAGCTAAAAAAATAACTATGGATAATATTACTCCAGCAGCAAACACTGCGGATGAAAAAAGCTTAAAGCCTGAAATTGTTTTTGACGATTTTGGAAAAATAGATTTACGCGTAGGCACAATTATTGACGCCAAGAAAGTAGAAAAGGCAGATAAGCTTTTACAACTAGAGGTAGACCTTGGTACAGAAAAAAGAACCATCCTATCTGGTATTGCCATGCATTTTGATCCAGCAGCTGTTGTGGGCAAGCAAGTAGTAGTGGTGGCCAACTTAGCCCCTCGTAAAATGCGCGGTGTTGAAAGTAAGGGGATGATATTAATGGCAGAAGATGCCAATGGTAAACTATACTTTGTTCAACCTAGTGAAGCGATTGCTCCTGGAAGTACGATTTCATAAAATTTGAAAAGATAAACTAAGTGCATAAAAAAAGCCCTTCGAATTTCGAAGGGCTTTTTTTATAGAGGGTAATAAATAATGAGAAAATATACTATTCCGTAGCGAACATTCGAGCAGAGCGAGCTGAGCGCCTAGGGATAGGTATATTATCTAATTATTTCTTTTAGGGTGGAAATTATATACATTCTTTCAATTCTCTTTCAGTATAGGCTAGACCATGCTGCTTTAATACATCCTCAGGTACCCCTGACCACATATTAGGCACATTACCCATATAGCCTAGATCTTTCACCCCAATTTCTGCTGTATAAAAACCAGTGGCCACCAAGTCTCTCATGTTATTAAAGAAGCTGACCCCCTGACTTAGTTCTGGTTTGGCAAGTTTAGGATAAGCAATTTCATCCACCACAGCTATTTGCTCGGTAGGTGTGCATTCAACAAAAGATTTGCCATGTTTTTTATTACAATGTATATCCAACCATTTTAAACCTCCGCGCGCTGGAACTTGATAATGCGGCATGTCTTTTACGATAAACTCGATGAACTCAGGCACTTTCGCATCTGTAGCTGAACCACTGACTGCATCTTTTGGAATAATAATATCCGAAAGCACTGTGATGGTAGCAAATTCATGCGCCGTGAAAAAATTAGGTAGCGCTTTTAATTTTACTGCATAATCTTTCTCCTCTTGCATCAGCGTATCTGTGTTCACCTCTTCTACTGTTGTAGCGGTGTTCTTGCATGCCTCAATCAATACAGTGGCTGAAACTGTACCAAGGAACATCGCTTTGATGGATTTTCTTCTGTCCATAATAAAATAATTTAAAAAATTTATAAATTTTAATGAAGGAAAGATTACAAATTTTGCTTTTGTAATTGATCTAAAATATATTCAGAAGCACGCATAGACAAAGCCAAAATAGTCCATGTAATGTTTTTATCTGCTTGAGAGGTGAATACCGATCCATCCACACAGAATAAATTACTACAATCATGCGCTTGTCCCCATTTATTTAAAGCAGATGTTTTTTTGTCTGATCCCATACGTACTGTACCTGCTTCATGGATGATACTTCCAGGATTGGATAAACCATATTTAGTAGTTTCATTATCGTTATCTCCCCAAGTAATGATCGCACCCATTTCATGCATGATTTCACGGAAGGTTTCCTTCATGTGTTTGGCTTGCTTCACTTCATACTCTGAATTCTTACAATCAAATTGTAGTACAGGAATGCCATATTTATCTACTACTTCTGGATCAATACTACACTTGTTTTCAAAACGAGGTACCGCTTCTCCTCTTCCAGACATGCCTACACTAGCCCCATAAAAGAAACGAATGTCTTCTTTCAAAGACTCCCCATATCCACCTGCTTCCTTGGTTTTAGCATTCACTTGGAACTTGCCATTTAAACCTTGCATACCCATGCCAATACCATAACCAGGCTGACCCATACCACCACCGTATTCAATATGGTACCCACGTGGGAAGTCTAATTTTTTATTGTCTAACCACCATGGCGTGTATACATGTAATCCGCCAACACCATCTTCATTGTATCTTTTACGCCCAAATAAAGCAGGCACCACACCGCCCAAGCCAGCACCGGTAGAATCATGTAAATAATGTCCTACGACGCCAGAACTATTGGCTAAACCATTGGGATGCTTTGTAGATTTTGAATTGAGTAATAAACGTGCTGTTTCACAAGTACTAGCGCCAAGAATAACCACTTTGGCATTGATTTGATATTCTTGCATGTCCGATTTATTGACATAAGAAATACCCACTGCTTTCCCTTCTCTATCAGTAATTACTTCGCGTGCCATGGCCCCTGTGATCAAATCTACATTGCCTGTTAATAGGGCAGGTCTTACTAAAACAGAAGAAGAAGAAAAGTCACCGTATACTTTACAAGAACGATTACACTGTCCACAATAAAAACAGGCCCCACGTTCGTCATTTATTTTTTTAGTTAAAATAGATAAACGAGAAGGTATCACTGGGATATTAATTCCAGTAGCTGCTTTCTTAAACATCAATTCATGCAAACGAGGTTTGGGAGGAGGTAAGAAAATACCATCTGGATCATTCTCTAAACCTTCATTGCTACCATATACGCCAATCAATCGATCAATTTTATCATAATATGGCTTAATGTCCTCATAGCCTATTGGCCAATCATCCCCTAGGCCATCAATGCTTCTTCTTTTAAAATCACGTGGTCCAAAACGAAGTGAAATACGGCCCCAATGATTGGTGCGCCCTCCTACCATTCTGGCTCTCCACCAATCAAATTTATCACTACCTGGTGTTTGGGTATAAGGTTCGTCTTCTATTTCCCAACCCCAATAGGAAGCATCAAAATCACCAAAAGGCCTCCTTTTAGTACTTGCTCCACGACGTGGCGATTCCCATGGATTTTTTAGTTGTGCTGAATTTTTTGCAGGATCAAATTCTGGACCTGCTTCTAGTAAACAAACTTTCAATCCCGCTTTGGACAATACATAGGCAGCCATTCCCCCTCCGGCTCCAGAACCCACAATGACTGCATCGTATTTTTTGGGAGATACTTTCACTTGAAAATTAGACAAAAGGCAATCGTTTTTGCTATTGTAATTAAAGAATGAATTTAAAGAAAAAATGGGATGAAATGAAAAAAAGTCCCCCTCATTTTATAAGTGGAATTTTAAAATAAAAAAGGGCCCGTTTTGTGGGGCCCTTTTGAAAAAAATCATAAGAAAGGTTTAACTGCACCCCATAGAAGTACCGCAGTTTAAACATTTATAACAGGTGCCACTTCTTATTGTAATATGTCCGCAAGTGCTACAAGCAGGCGCATCGCTTTGCATGCTTTTCGCTGCTGCTGTTACTTGGTCCATTGAACCATTGGCTTCTACGGCTACTGCTGCCTTAACCACTGGAGCGGCCACTGGCGCTGTAACACGAATGCTGCTTAGTTCTGGCTTGCCTACTAATGTAATATCTCCTTCTTCGCCTAAGTTTTCTACGGTAGGCTTATCTAATACATGTACTAAATCGGTTCTACCTAAATATTCATAAGCTAATGAGCGGAATATAAAGTCAACGATAGAAGTAGTGGTTTTGATATTTGGATGATCGACCATTCCAGAAGGCTCAAACTTAGTAAATACAAACTTCTCTACGAACTCTTCTAATGGCACACCATATTGTAAGCCAACAGAAATAGAGATTGCAAAGCAGTTCATTAAACTACGCAGTGTAGAACCTTCTTTGGCTAAGTCAATAAATATTTCTCCTAAAGTGTTATCGTTGTATTCGCCTGTTCTTAAGAATAATACTTGACCACCAATGCGTGCTTTTTGTGTGAAACCACGACGCTTCGCTGGTAAAGATTTACGCTCTACAATGCGAGACAATTGACGCTTGAATTTAGTATCAGTAGATGCAGACATTCTTTTTTGCACTTCTTCTAATAACTCATCTACATTTAATTTGCTAAGATCTACCAACTGTGAGCCGGCATCAGCACTTACTTCTTCTTCAGATTCAGCATCTACTTTTTTCTTCTTATCAGACTTCGTACTTAAAGGTTGGCTTAATTTAGAACCATCACGGTA
>CAINEG010000101.1 GCA_903847655.1 uncultured Bacteroidota bacterium | reverse complement strand
GATCTTTAAGTCTTCCCTTTTTTTAATAAATCAATTTTGATTAGATCATCCATCATATTATTCTTGTTCTGTTTTTTTCTTTACTTGCCTTTTAGTAGAGAGCCTGATTATTTTGATAGTGAAACTGCTCCTGCAACTATTGTAAAGGAAGGTGCTGGGACAGACGCTAAAATAGTGGCCGTGTATTCTGAATATGGCAAAGACTATAAGCTTGAATTAGATAGCGCTGATTATGCATCTAAAATAGGGCAGAAGCTAGTAATTATTTATGAATTGAGTGCCCCTGAAAAGGCTTCTGTACAAAGAATTTGGGGCTATTGGTTAATACCTATTGAAATCGCCTGGTCTTTTGGCGTCTTTGCTGTATTATTAGGCATTGCTTATGCGACTACCCATCGTCCGCATCCTTCTGCTATTGAAGAGCAATTAAAAGGCGATGATGCTCCTAAGAAAAAATACGAATAGTTGGTTATTTAAATATTAAGAATTGAAAAAATGCTATGCCGAACGAACATTGTGAGCGAAGCGATCTGAGAGTGAGGTATAGGTGTTTATTCTATGAAATATTTTTTAAAAGAAAATTTTGAATGAAATATTTTATCTCTTAAGGAGACGTTTAATTTCCTTATCAACATCGCGGGTTTTGATGGTTTCACGCTTATCAAATTCTTTTTTACCCTTGCCCACACCAATCTCTACTTTGGCAAATCTTTTTTCATTAAAAAATATGCGTAAAGGCATAATGGAATAGCCCTTTTCTTTGACCTTGGTTTCTAATTTTTCAAGTTCCCTTTTTTGTAACAACAACTTACGGTCATGCACTTCAATATGATTGTTCGAATTGCCATGACTATAGGCATTGATAAATAAACCTCTTACCCAAAGTTCTCCTTTATCAAACATACAGAAGGAGTCATTGAAACTTACCTTGCCTTCTCTTATGGATTTTACCTCTGTGCCTAACAATACAATGCCTGCCTCATATTTGTCCTCTATGTGGTAGTTGAAATAGGCTTGCCTATTGTTTAATTCTTTTACTTGTGCAACTTTGGGTTTGGCCATAAAAAATCCCGGTACCAAATGCTCGGTAACGGGAAACAAAAATAGGATTAAATATTGACTTCCTAAATGCTTTAGTTTCTAAATAGGAAGGCTACTTCGGACAATTTATTTTTTAATTCTTTTCTATCTACAATAAAGTCTAAAAATCCATGTTCTAGTAAAAATTCACTGCGTTGAAATCCAGGAGGTAAATCTTTTTTTATGGTCTCTTTAATGACTCTTGGCCCTGCAAAGCCAATCAATGCGCCAGGCTCTGCGATGTTAATGTCACCCAGCATGCCAAAGCTTGCAGAAATACCTCCAAAAGTGGGATCAGTCAACATGGAGATGAAAGGAAGTTTGGCATCGCTTAATTGAGAAAGTTTGCCACTCGTTTTGGCCAATTGCATCAAGCTAAATGCACTTTCCATCATTCTTGCACCACCACTTTTACTTATCACTAAATAGGGTAGTTTGTGTTGAATACAATAATCTACCGCACGACTAAATTTCTCTCCCATCACACTGCCTAAGGAACCTCCAATAAATTCGAAGTCCATACAGGCCACTACGATTTCTTCACCATTTACTTTTCCAACGGCTACACGCATGGAATCTTTCAAATCGGTTTTGGCATGAATCTCATCCAAACGTTTTTGGTAATTTTTTAAGTCGGTAAAATTGAGTGCGTCTTTACTTTTAATATTATCAAACAATTCAGTGAATTGTGCTTCGTCAAATAAAATGTCAAAATATTCATCACTGCCAATACGGTGATGGAAATTACATTTGCTGCAAATGAATAAACTTTCTTTTAATTCTGAACTAGTGCAAATATGATTACATGATGGGCACTTCGTCCAAAGGCCTTCAGGGGTTTCTTTTTTATCTGCGGTAGAAGTAGTAATTCCTTTTCTTTTCCTTTTAAACCATCTTGATTTACTAGCTTCAGATGCAGCCGTTTCTTCTCCGGTTAAGTTTACTTCAATATCTTCTTCTCTATTTTTCATAGTTAAGCAATCGTTTTAGTCCTGTATGAAGTTATAAAAAAATAAACAGCCACCCATTTTAATAAATAGGTGGCTGTGTTAAAATTTTGTTTAAGCGTTTCTACCAATGCAGTTTAAGTCATCAAAAGCTATTTCCAAGCGTTGAATGAAGGATTCTTCGCCTTTTCTTAACCATACTCTTGGATCATAATACTTCTTATTAGGCTTATCGGCTCCCTCTGGGTTACCTAGTTGTGCTTGTAAGAAAGCCTCATTCTTTTTGTAATATCCTAAAATACCTTCCCAGAAAGCCCATTGTAAATCGGTGTCTAAATTCATTTTAATCGCACCGTATCCAATCGCTTCTCTAATTTGATTTTGTGGTGAACCCGATCCGCCATGAAATACAAAATACACTGGCTTTTCAGCTGTGTTTAATTTTTTCTGAATATGTACTTGGCTATTATTTAAAATGTCTGGTCTTAATTCAACATTGCCTGGTTTGTATACACCATGCACGTTTCCAAAAGCAGCAGCTACTGTAAATAAATTTCCCACTTTACTTAATTCAGTATAAGCGTATTCAACGTGTTCTGGTTGCGTATATAATTTATCATTATCAACATTACTATTATCAACACCATCTTCTTCGCCACCTGTTACCCCTAATTCAATTTCAATGCTCATTCCTAAAGGTGCCATTCTTTTATAAAATTCTACAGAAGTTTGAATGTTTTCTTCTAAACTTTCTTCAGATAAATCCAACATATGAGAACTGAACAAAGGTTGTCCTTTTTCTTTTTTATATTGTTCCCCCGCATCAATCAAAGCACTTATCCATGGCAACCATTTTTTTGAAGCATGGTCAGTATGTAAAATAACCGGAACATTATAAAATTTAGCTACTTGGTGTACATGTAAAGCACCTGCAATAGCTCCTTGAATATTGGCTTGTAAATTATCGTTAGGCATTCCTTTGCCTGCAATAAATTGTGCACCGCCATTAGAAAATTGAATAATAATAGGAGAGTTCACTTTAGCGGCTGTTTCGATAGCTGCATTAATAGTGTCGGTTCCAGTGGTATTGACTGCTGGAATGGCAAACTTATTTGCTTTCGCATCATTGTATAATGCCTCTAATTCTTTACCAAATAAAACCCCTGCTCTGTACTTGCTCATAGTTTATTAATTGAGTGGCAAATATAAGATTTATGCCCCAAACGAATGTTAGCCTTCGGCCTTTTAAAGCGCTTAAATAATCCCCAAAAAACAAGGGAATACCCACATTTTAGTTTGATAATGAATGATTTAAATAAAACCTTTGCTTCGCATCCATTCGTCATTGTAAACTTTTCCAATATATCTACTGCCATGGTCATGCAAAATGCAAACCACTAGATCTGAGGGCTTTAATTGAACGCTCAGTTGATGAAGTCCCTGCAAACAGCTGCCAGCACTATAGCCGCAAAACAAGCCTTCTTCTTTAGCCAAACGACGCGTCATCAGCGCACCATCTTTATCTGATACTTGTTCAAAATGATCAATCAAGGTCATGTCATAATTTTTTGGAATAAAATCTTCTCCAAAGCCTTCTGCTATATAGGGCTGCACATAGGCATGATCCTCAATCCCAGTTTCAAAAAAATGGGTCAATAGAGAGCCAATTGGATCGATCGCCCAAACTTTAATGGATGGATTCTGCTCTTTTAAATATTTTGCAATGCCTGTTATTGTTCCTCCTGTACCTGCAGTACAAACTAAATGGGTTATTTTTCCTTCTGTTTGATCCCAAATTTCTGGACCCGTGCTTTCATAATGGGCTTGACGGTTGGCCAAATTATCATACTGATTGAAGAAATAAGAATTGGGAATTTCTGCCGCTAATTTTCTGGCTACCGAATAATAACTTTTGGGATCCTCAGGCGCAACATTGGTAGGACAAACAATGACTTCTGCACCCACCGCTCTTAATATGTCTATTTTTTCTTTGCTCTGCTTATCGGTAGTGGTAAATATGCATTGGTATCCTTTTACGATGGCCACTAAGGCAAGTCCCATGCCTGTATTTCCGCTGGTGCATTCTATGATAGTACCACCAGGTTTTAATTTTCCTTCTGCCTCTGCTACTTCTACCATTTTCAAGGCCATTCTATCTTTAATGGAATTGCCGGGATTGAAATAATCTACCTTGGCTAAAACAGTGGCGGGTATATCGGCAGTAAGCTTATTTAATTTGATTAAAGGAGTATTGCCAATGGTTTCTAGAATATTGTTTAGCCACATAGGGTAAAAGCATTTTTTTGCTTGGACAAAATTAAGCTAATTATAAAGAATAAAACTAGAAACTAATACTGGAGAAGGTATATAAACTTGCATCCCAAAACTAAGGACTGCTTAAATATTTTCGAAATTGCTGGTAATGATGGAGCAGAATTTAGTTTCAATCATTTTTTCTGAAAGTAAAATCATATTAAAGAAGGCTTTGGCATTGCTGATGCCATGACCAATAATCACTGGTTGATTAATCCCTAAAACAGGAGTGCCTCCGTAATTTTCAAAATGATAGCGACCAAAAAAAGAATCGTTTTGTAAATTTTGATGTACTGCAGCATCGTACATGGCTTCGGCAGTTTTTAAAAGAATATTGCCAGTGAAACCATCACAAACAATAACGTCTGCTTTGTCATTAAATACATCTCTACCTTCTACATTTCCGATAAATCGAATGGCATTATTTTCTTTTAGTAAAGGGTAGGTGGCTTGTGCCAATATATTACCTTTTCCTTCTTCTTCTCCCACATTCAATAAACCTACTGAAGGGTTTTCGATATTTAAAATATGCTTAGCATATAAGTTGCCTAAAATAGCAAACTGATTTAATTGTTCTGGTTTGCAATCGGCATTTAATCCTACATCTACTAGAATACCCGTTTTGCCATTTAGTTTTGGAAGAAGGGAAGCAATGGTAGGTCTTAATACGCCTTTGATTGGTTTGATGGTAAACATGGCACCTACTAACATAGCGCCTGTATTACCGGCGCTTAAAAAGGCGTCTAGTGCTCCTGTAGCCAATAGTTTAAAACCGATGGCAATGGAAGAATTTGGTTTTTCTTTTAAAGCCTTGGTTGGGTGTTCATGATAACCAATTACTTCAGGGGCATGTACCAAATGCAAAAATGGTGAGGAAAGTCCATGTTGTTGAAACAATTCATTCAACTGGATTTCATCACCAATACAAAAAATATGATTTTCAGACTTTGCTAAATATTGTTGAACGCCTTTGACAGCTTCTAATGGAGCGTAATCTCCACCCATCATATCGATGCCAATATTCATTTAAAATGCAATTAAGCTTTTAATGGCGCTTTTTCGCTTACTAAAAGGCCTTTGTAATACAATTTACCTTCTTGTACATGCGCACGATGACGTACATGGATTTCACCAGTAGTGCCATCT
>CAINEG010000100.1 GCA_903847655.1 uncultured Bacteroidota bacterium | reverse complement strand
GAAAAGACAGGTAAGAATTTAAACGAAATATTCGATAAGACCTTTGCTAATTTTGAAGCTCAAGTCAAACAGACCAATATGGATGTTACTGCGGCTTTAGATGCAGTGGGTTCACTGACTGGCTTCATCTAAATTACCTGAAATCAAATCTTGTGTGATTTTGTTTAGGTCGCTGTCAACTTTATTACTTGCGCTTTTGGATGAGTTAGTAAGTGGATTATTAATTGAGGCACAAGAGCTAAGTAAAAGGCCAACAAAAATAAATACTAGTACGCTTTTAAATTTATAAGAAATAAAATTTATAAAAAACATGTGATTATTTTTTTATTCGAACGATCATTTAGAGAAGCTTTTTAATAGCCTCTTTTATTGCTTCAGCAGAAACGGCGCCAGCCAATATATCAGCCTTACCTGTTTTATGATTGATTAAAATCACACCTGGCGTTCCATTTATTCCAGCTTTTTTACCATTTTCTATATCAGCCTTAACTAATTTTTTTGGCTCTTCAGAACTGATACATGTTTTAAATTCCGTTACATTAAGGCCTTCTTTGCTTGCAAGTTGTATGAGTGCATCTGAGCCTTCCTTTTCACCGACTTCCTTGCCGTTTCCTTTTGAATTTTTAAATATTGAGCCCGCAAATTTCCAAAAAGCATTATTGCCACCTTGTTTTGATGCACAAATAGCACCAACAGCCTTTATTGTTGCAACAGGGTCATGAAACTCCAGCGGAAAATTACGCCAAACCAAATTTACTTGTTTAGGCATGTCATTAACCACTTTTTTTGGTGTTTCAAAAAATGATTTGCAATAAGGACATTCAAAATCCGAGAATTCAATGATGCTAACAACAGCAGCGGGATCTCCAAATATGAAGTCTTTATTTGGATCAACTGGCCTTAGGTTTGTTAACTTTTTAATTTCAGCTAAATGTCTTTTTTCTTCTTCAGCCTTTTGCGCTGCTATTTCTTTTAACTTAATCTTCTCTAAACTTTTTTCAACTGCTTTATCTATGGCACCGGAAGACTCAAGTTGCTTAAGCACCTTCTCAACTAATATTTGATCATTTTCAGCAAAGACTGGACTTAGAGAAAAAAAACTTACTGCTAAAAAAAACAGCGTAGGCAGCGTAAAAGGTTTCATGATTTAACCTTAAAAAAATTCAAAATTTAACTAAATTATGGAAATTGAAATAGCATAGATAGTCACTTATGTACTAGCTAGATGCTGTATCTAACTATCGTCAATAACCCTGACAATCAGGACAAGGCGCTAGGCATGTTCCTTGATCAGTGCCATCACTAATGCTACAGCTAGGTGCCGCTGTTTTGCAATCGGCATCAGTTCTACATGGGGCACCAGTGGCACCTGAAGTTGTGCTTCCGCCTGTACAAGCAGCACCCCTAGCACGGCAAACAGTACCATCCCATGCGCATTGAAGCCGCGGGGAAGCTGTTCTATAAGAGTTTTGGCAACTAGATGGCGTTTTTGAGGCGTCGCAAGAGGAAACTGCGTAACCACTGCAAGTGGCTGCCTGCGCAATATTCATGAATGAAAACATTAAAACTATCAAACTTATTACACTTAATTTATTAAAGAATTTCATTATTACCGCCCCCCTCTGGCCGGGTAGCAATTTCCATTGTTATAGGTATATCCTGCTGGACATGTTTTAGGAGTTCCACACGCTGCACCTCCGTTGTAGCAGTATGTATCCCACTTGCAATAGGTACCACTTCCATCACTAAATCCTAAATAATTATTAGCGCATTGAGATTGGTCTGTAATTTTGCTGCAGGTAGTAACCTTGGTTCCCTGACATGCTGGTGCAGCTTGAGCAACATTCATGAACGAAAACATCAAAACTATCAAACTTATTACACTTAATTTAT
>CAINEG010000099.1 GCA_903847655.1 uncultured Bacteroidota bacterium | reverse complement strand
CTTTAGGTTGGGAGCAAGAATATTTTGTAATTGATGAAGCACTCGTAAATGCAAGACCCGATTTAGTTCAGTGCGGAAGAACGGTTTTTGGTGCAGCCCCTGCGAAAGGACAACAATTAGAAGATCATTATTTTGGATCTATTCCAGAGAGAGTGTACGCTTTTATGCGTGACTATGAAAATGAATCTTATAAATTAGGTATTCCTTTAAGAACAAGACATAATGAAGTAGCGCCTGCTCAATTTGAGTGTGCCCCTATTTTTGAAGAAGTGAATATTGCTGTGGACCATAACATTTTATTAATGGATGTAATGAGTCGTGTGGCTAAAAGACATCATTTAGTGGTATTACTTCATGAAAAACCATTTGCAGGCATCAACGGAAGTGGTAAACACAACAACTGGAGTTTGGCTACCGATACTGGTGTAAACTTATTAGCACCCGGTAAAACACCTAAGACCAATTTAATGTTCTTGACTTTCTTTGTCAATACGATTAAAGCAGTACATGACTATGCCGATATCTTAAGAGCAGGTATTGCTTCTGCTTCTAATGATTTTAGATTAGGTGCTAACGAAGCCCCTCCTGCTATAATTTCTGTATTTGTTGGAGAATACTTAACCAAGGTATTGAATGATGTGGAAAGCCGCGTGGGGACTAAGTTTGATGAGCAAGACGAAGCCATATTAAAATTAGATTTACACCGTAGCATTCCTGAACTATTAATGGACAATACCGATCGTAATCGTACTTCTCCGTTTGCTTTTACTGGAAATAAATTTGAATTCCGCGCGGTAGGATCCACGGCCAACTGTGGTCATCCAATGACTATTTTAAATACCATTGTGGCAGATACTTTAAACAAGTTTGCTGCAGAAGTAGAAGCTTTAACAGACAAGGGAGATAAGAAAGAAATTGCAATAATGCAAGTGATTCAAAAATATATCGTGTCAAGTAAAAAGATTTTATTTGAAGGTGATGGCTATAGCGAAGAGTGGCATAAAGAAGCTGAGAAAAGAGGCTTGCCTAATTTAAAGACCACGCCTATTGCATTAGATGCCATGGTAACTGAGAAAGCAAAGAAATTATTTAAAGAAAATAATATTTATTCTCATAGTGAATTAGAAGCGCGTTATGAAATTGAATTAGAGAAGTATATTAAAAAAGTACAAATTGAAGCGCGTATTATGGGTGACTTAGCGACCAATCATATTATTCCTTCAGCACTTAAATATCAAAACGAGTTATTGAAAAATGTAAGCTTACTTCGTGAAGCAGCCTTACCAGAAAAATTATACAAAGGTCAGTTGGCATTATTAAAAGATGTAAGCACACATATTCAACAAGTTTATGATAATGTAGATGCGATGGTGGAAGCACGTAAAGTAGCCAACAACATTGTAAACTCAAGAGAGAAGGCCATTGAATACGAGGCTAAAGTAAAAGCACAATACTTTGATAAGATCCGCTACCACGTTGATAAATTAGAGCAATTGGTAGACGATGAATTATGGACCTTGCCTAAGTACAGAGAGTTATTGTTTTTACGCTAGTTAAAAAAGCTATGAAAATAAAAAAGGCCCCTTTCTAGGGGCCTTTTTTATTAAGTTGAATATTCATTATCGTAATACTAAATACTAATTTTTCGAAGAAATGGGACTAAAATATGACTACTTTATTTTAAAAGTTTCAAGAAACTTAGTTGTGAAGTTTCCTTTTCTAAAATCTTCGTTCTGCATTAATTGTAAATGGAATGGAATAGTTGTTTTCACTCCTTCAATCACATACTCGCTTAAGGCACGGTACATGGTATTAATAGCTTCTTCACGGGTTTGAGCCACTGTGATTAATTTACCAATCATGGAATCATAATAGGGAGGAATGACATAGCCTGCATATACATGACTATCGACACGCACACCATGTCCGCCTGGGGTATGCAATACAGTAATTTTCCCTGGTGAGGGTCTAAAGTCGTTATAAGGATCTTCTGCATTAATACGACATTCAATCGCATGCAGTTGTGGTTCGTAATTTCGGCCTGATATTTTTTCGCCTGCAGCAATTTTAATTTGCTCTTTAATTAAATCATAACTCACTACCTCTTCTGTAACGCAGTGCTCTACTTGAATACGCGTATTCATTTCCATGAAATAAAAATTACGATTCTTGTCTACTAAAAATTCTACCGTACCTACACTCTCGTAATTAATAGCGCTTGCTGCTTTAATCGCTGCTTCGCCCATACGCTGACGCAATTCTGGTGTCATAAATGGTGAAGGAGATTCTTCTACTAATTTCTGATGTCTTCTTTGAATAGAACAATCACGTTCACTCAAATGACAAACATTACCATATTGGTCTCCTGCTACTTGTATTTCGATATGTCTTGGCTCTTCCACAAATTTCTCCATGTACAAACCATCATTTTTAAAACTTGCACCTGCTTCCATCTTAGCAGTATCATAGGCTTTTTCTATTTCTCCTTCATTCCACACTACACGCATTCCCTTGCCACCTCCACCTGCAGTGGCTTTAATAATAACTGGATAACCTATTTCTTTAGCTAATTTTTTAGCAGCTGCCACATCTTCCAATAAACCTTCTCCCCCTGGTACCACAGGAACACCCGCTTTGATCATGGTTTCTTTAGCAGTGATTTTATCACCCATGCTATTGATCATATCAGGAGTTGGTCCAATAAATTTAATGCCATGGTCGGCACAAATTTGTGCAAACTTTGAATTTTCTGCTAAAAAACCATAACCTGGATGCACTGCATCTGCATTGGTAATTTCACAGGCGGCCATGATATGTGGAATATTTAAATAGGATTCTTGTCCTTTGGGACCACCTATACAAACTGCTTCATCTGCAAATTTTACATGCAAGCTATCTTTGTCTGCAGTGGAATAAACGGCCACTGTTTTAATGCCCATTTCTCTACAGGTTCTAATAATTCGCAAAGCAATTTCGCCACGATTGGCTATCAAAATCTTTTTAAACATTTTTCTTAGTTAGGTTTGAAAATGGGTGAGGCTTATGCTGGTTGAACCAAGAATAAAGGTTGGTCATATTCTACTGGACTTGCATCTTCCACTAAAATTTTAACAATAGTACCTTTGATTTCACTTTCAATTTCGTTGAATAGCTTCATCGCTTCAATGATACATACCACTTTACCAGGCGCTACTTCTGTCCCTTCCTCAGCCATCAATGGTTTGTCAGGTGCAGCCCTTCTATAAAAAGTACCAATCATTGGACTTTTAATGGTCAATAAGTTGTCGGCTACTGGGGCGGCAGCTGGAGCAGCGGCTACAGGAGCACCCGCAACAGGGGCAGCAGCATAGGTAGGAGCTGGCACCGAGCTTACAGTAACACGCTCTTCTTTTTGCTTGATGGTTACTTTGCCATCTTTATCTTCGATACTGATTTCTCCGATATTACTCTTATTAACTACCTTAATTAAATCGTGAATTTGTTTCAAGTCCATGTTTAGCAATTTTGGGTAAAATTGGGGTTTTTTTATGGATTATCGCTAAAAAAAGGGCTTTTTTTATTAAAAATGGGCTTTTTTGACCAAAAATACACTGTCATCAAATCTAATAGAATTAGCCATTTCATGCCTATTTTAAGGCTGAATTAGGCTTAAAATAGGCCTAATTTTTATAGGCCCAAGTAACAACAAAGCCCCACGGTTACTCGTGGGGCCTTGTAAATATCATAAGAGTGATTTTTCGAGCCCTTATATTTAATAAAGGGCGATGAAAAATCTATCATTAGAGAAATAATTTACAGGGCCTAATTTTATATAGGCCCAAGTAACAACAAAGCCCCACGGTTACTCGTGGGGCCTTGTAAATATCATAAGAGTGATTTTTCGAGCCCTTATATTTAATAAAGGGCGAT
>CAINEG010000098.1 GCA_903847655.1 uncultured Bacteroidota bacterium | reverse complement strand
GTCTCATTTCTTCTCTATATTTCTGCATGATTTCTTTATTCAAATGAATGGCAGGAGGATCGGTGGCAGAAATAAATGGAATGTATTTCATATCCTTAGTTTGCACATTGGTATAATAGGCTTTGGCCTCTTCAATTAATTTAGGATTAGTAAAGCAATCCAATAAAGTCATGGCTGTAGCTTCTGCGCCAGCCAAAGAACCTTTGTGGGCAATGGGTGTAGCCATGGCAATGGCGTCTGCCCAATGGTGTCCTTTGGTACCCGGAATATTGGCAGGATACCTTAACACAATGGTAGGCACTGCCCAAGAAATATCCGCAATATCATCTGAACCACCACCCCATGAAAAAGCAACAGATCCTTTCAAACTGTCAATGGTTGTTTTTAAACCATCAATCGGTTTACCTTCATTGTCCTTTTTAGGGGCTTCCACCAATACTTGCACTGCCTTAGCCATTTGTATGTCTTTATCGTCCCAAGTAGGCATGCCTACTTTTTTAATATTGGCATACATGGCTTCTGCCAAAGGCTTATTAAAATGTCCTGGCCATGCCGTGCCTAAAATTTGATGCGTCACAGTTGTACCTGACATCAAAGCTGCACCTTCGGAAATTTTAATGCCTGATTCATAGTTGGCTTTAATGTCTTCATAAGTGCGTTCTCTAAAATAATACCAAACACTTGCTTTACTTGGCACCACATTGGGTTGGTCACCACCATCTACGACCACATAATGAGAGCGATTGGTGGGTTTTAAATGTTCTCTTTTAAAATTCCATCCAATGTCCATAAGTTCCACACCATCTAATGCACTTTTACCACGCCAAGGTGCGCCAGCAGCATGCGCCGCTTCTCCATTAAAATCAAAACGCACACTCACTAAACCATTGCCTCCATTGTCTCCATAATTAGAACCAAAGTCTCCACTTACATGGGTAAAAATACAAGCGTCAATATTTTTAAAATAACCATCTCTAATATACCATGCCTTGGTGCCTACTAATTCTTCTGCAACGCCTGGCCAAATAACAATGGTACCTGGCAAGTGCTCTTTCTCCATCATCTCTTTCATGGCAATGGCTGCATAAATTATTACAGCTTGTCCAGAATTATGTCCTTCACCATGTCCTGGAGCCCCATCTACGATTGGATCTTTGTAAGCCACCCCTGGTTTTTGAGAAGCTTTAGGAATACAATCAATATCACTACCTAACGCAATCACCGGACTGCCCGAACCCCATTTGGCCATCCAAGCAGTGGGTACATTGGAAATATTTTTTTCAATAGCAAAACCATTTTTTGCTAAAACGCTGGTTAAATAAGCAGAGGTTTCAAATTCTTGAAATCCTAATTCTCCAAAACTAAAAATTTGATCTACCATTACTTGCACATCTTTAGCATGTCCAGCAACACTAGTAGCTAATTTTTGTTTCATCGAGGCAATGTCTTTATCTGTATATTTTTTTTGTGCAATCACCGGCAAACACATTAAAAATGCAAAGCTTAAAAAATATAAATGCCCAAATCGAGTTATGTATTTTTTCATAGAGTTAATTTGAATTTAAGTTACATAAAAATGCGTTAAGAATGGCTTCTTAGTTTAAAATCTTTTTATCTCAATAAACCCAATTCGTAAAATAATGAATAGCAATAGCTTAGCCTATTGCGAAGAATTAATAACCAATTAAAAAGATACAATTGAACCTAATTTTTAGATTAAATTTTTCGATTGATTTCTAGTATGGTTTAATGTTGTGAACAGATTTTATAAAATAATTTTGATTTATCAATTTATTCATAAATTTTAAAAGAATGTATCAATTATTTTTTCTTTTTCTTGCATTGCTTTTTTCAAAATACAATCATGCACAAAAATCATTTACCGCTTTTGTCAATGTAAATAGCAGCCAGGTCCAACATGAAAATACGGGCATGGTTTGGAGCTTTGGAGAAACTATTTTTACACAAACCTTGGTCCATCCAACAGGTTTTATTTTCACGGGAGGTTTATTGCAGCCCAATAGTGATAGGAATATTGAAGTTTCTACTAGAATGAGAAATATAAAAGTAGGCATCGGACCCAATCCTGTAGTAGATCGTATTCATATTTTTTGCGACGAATTGGGCATCCTCATCAATAGCATACAAGTAGCAGATGCCTTTGGTCAAACCAAGCAGGTATTGAAAGGACCATTTTCTGGCGTCAATTTTAAAATTGAACTGCCAATGCTTTCGGCAAATACGGGGATTTACTTTATTGTCATCCATTATATTGTGGACGATAAATTCAAGAAAATAAAAACTTATAAAATCATTAAAACATAATACCATGAAATATGTTTTTTTTATTGGGCTTGCCCTTTCAATTTTCACTTGGCCTATTTTTTTAAAAGCCCAAAGTAATAAGGGAATAAATTTTCAAGCTGTTGCAAGAAGCAACAGTGGCCTTGCTATCCCTAATAAATTATTAAATGTGCGGGTTTCTATTAAAACTGATAGCAATAGTAATAAAAATGAATACCAAGAAATTGTCCCAGTAACTACCAATGCCTTGGGTTTATTTACAATAGTGGTGGGGGAAATGGAAGCCAATAAAACTATCACCGTGGGTCCATTTGAAAATATCAACTGGTCTAAGTCTGATAAATATTTACAAATCGAAGTAGATACCCTTGGGGATTTATCATTCATTAACATGGGTAGTCAAAAAATTAACTATGTGCCATTTTCTTTTTATGCAGACAATGTGGGTGCTCAAAATATCAATGGTATTATTGCGCTTAGCCAAGGTGGCACAGGTGTTGACAATTTAAAAGACTTAAAAGTATTTTTATCCATCGACAAAATAAACAATACCCCAGACAGCCTTAAGCCCACTAGTACTTTAATCACTAGTTCGCTAAACACGAAATTAAACAAAACGGATACCGCCTCTTTGAGTACTAGAATCAATTTAAAATTAAATAGTGCAGATACACTTAGTTTATCTAACAGAATTAAATTAATCACAAAAACAGATACTAGTTTTTTAAGTACACGGATAGACAGTAAATTAAATAAAACGGATACTGCCTCTTTGAGCAGTAGAATCAATAAAAAAATTAATATAGGCGAAATAGCTAATTTTGATATTACTAGTGCATTGGGCTTTACCCCTATAAGAGATGATTATGGAAATTTTTACGATACGGCCGCACAGCCTGCGCTAGTTAACACGGCCACTGCTTTAAAATTTTCTTATACCGGCTTGTCTAATAATATAACCGTCTCCAACAATACGAGTGGCGCACCAACCAAGATTACGGCATTGCATGCAGGTGTGTACAATGTCAAGTATGCCATTCAAATGTTGAAAAATGAAGTAGGTGCAGACATTGCCAGTGTTTGGATTAGGCGGAATGGTTCAGCCTATCTCAATACCAATGTAAATTTTAATATTACAGGTAGTGGAATTAAAAACTTGCTTACAGGTTCGTATTACGTGGACCTTGGGGCCAATGATTACGTTGAGTTGTATTACAGTGTTAAAAATAGCAATAGCATTCCTACAGGAAGTCTTGTACAATCGACTCCTTCGAGGCCTGCAACCCCCTCTGTTTATTTAACGATAGATAGAATCAATTAACCAAAAGGTTGGTCAATGGCAATACTTTGTTTTGAGAAGAAATGTGCGCCATCTTCAGCGATGTATACACAATCCTCCAATCTAATGCCAAATTCACCTGGTATAGAAATGTTAGGTTCATTACTGAAACACATGCCTACGGTAATGGGTGTTTTATTGCCTTTTACAAAATTGGTCCACTCGTGTCCTTCTAAACCTATACCATGTCCAGTTCTATGAGGTAGGCCAGGAAGTCTGTAATTTTTGCCAAAGCCTGCATTCTCAATCACTGCTCTTGCTGCTGCATCTACTTGTTCACAAGGCGCTCCAATTTGCATTGCTGCAAATGCAGCATCTTGTGCTTTTTTCTCTAAGTTCCAAACATCAATTTGTCTTTGATTTGCTTTACCTACCACAATGGTTCTGGTGATGTCTGAGGCATAGCCCTCGCAACTTGTTCCTCCATCAACCATCACCACATCTCCTTCACGAATAGTTTGTGGTGTGATACTTCCATGAGGTAAGGCAGAATATTTACCCACTTGCACCGATGCGCCTCCGCTGAAACCAAGTTTCTTAAAGGCAGCAGTAATATTATTGCTCAATTCTGTTTGTGACATGCCTGCATGAATGCTTGTAAATGCTGCTTTGTAAGCATCAATAGTGGCATCACTTGCTTTTTGCATTAAAGCGATCTCTGCTTTGGTTTTAATCATTCTACAACCAGCAGTAATGGGTGTTGCATCTACAATATCAAATCCTGTGGCTAATTTTTTTACCCCATTGGCAATGAAGAAACGAACTCTTTCCTCCATACCTATTCTACTATGCACGACGCCCTTGTCTTTGATAATGCCTAAAATAACTTCATAGGGGCTTTCATGTTCTTCCCAACATCTTATTTCATCTCCAAATACTGGTAATATTAATTCCTTTGCTCTATCTTCTTCAAATTTTGGACATACATAGGTAAGCGAACCTTTTGCTGGAATGACTACGCCAAAAGTTCTTTCACTTTGACCCCAACGCATGCCTGTATAATAAAAGCAAGAGACCGTGCCTTCTAAAAAGATGGCATCCATTTTTTCTCTAGCCATTAATTCTTGCGCCTTAGCGATACGTTGCTTTCTTTCTTCTACAGTGATGGGTACGATTCCAGCCACCATGGGTTGTAAATCACGGATGGCCCTAGGTAAATTGGCTTCATTTTCTGCCTCATTTAATCCAGCACCAAAAATACGATTGCTAACGCCCAAGGTACCAGCCGTAAGGGCAGTTAGAGAGATAAATTTTCTTCTATTAAATGACATAGTATAAGTTTTTAAAGTGTCTTAAAGATAAGCTTAATTTAATAATTTAAAAGCATTAAATTTATTATTCGATTGGACAAAAAACATTGCTTTTATCATTTAAATCATACTAGATTGAACCTACTACGTATTCTTTGTTTTCTTAGCTTATTCCTTGGTAATCAAACCATTCAAGCACAAAAAAAGAACGCTAATATTAAATATTATATCCACAAAGCAACGGATGCCATAAAAGTAGATGGGGTAATGAATGAGCAGTCATGGCTTAAGGCGCAATCAGTAGATAAATTCCCAATGGTACTACCCATGGATACCAGTGTATCTAAAGTACCCACAGAAGTGAGAATGACTTACGATGAAAATAATTTATACCTCATTGCTATTTGTACAAAAGTGGGTGATGGCGTAGATATGGTAGAGTCTTTGAAAAGAGACTGGAATTTTGGAAAGAATGATAATTTTATTTTATTCATGGATACCTATGGTGATTTAACCAATGGCTATGCCTTTGGTGCAAGTGCAGTGGGTGCCCAATGGGATGGTACTATGTTTGATGGAGGCGCTGTTGATTTAAACTGGGATAATAAATGGACCTCTGCTATTTACAATGACAGTTCAAAATATGTTTGGGAGGCCGCCATTCCTTTTAAATCCATTAGGTATAAAACAGGTGCACAAGAATGGGGGGTGAACTTTAGTAGAAACGATTTAAAAACAACAGAAAAGTCGAGCTGGGCACCTGTGCCTAGGCAATTTCCTACGGCTTCTCTTTCTTATACTGGATCATTAGTTTGGGATGCCCCGCTTCCAGTTCATCAAAATAATTTTTCACTCATCCCTTATTTTAAATCTAGTGTTTCGAAAGAATTTGCTACAAATGATGGTACAAAAATTAATCAAGCTGCTGTGAATGGAAATGTTTACGGACTAGATGCCAAAATAAGTTTGAGTTCCTCTTTGAATTTAGATTTAACAGTGAACCCCGATTTTTCTCAAGTAGAAGTAGATAGGCAAGTGAGCAACCTAAGTCGTTTTGAATTATTTTTTCCAGAAAAAAGACAATTTTTTTTAGAAAATGCAGATCTGTTTTCCAATTTAGGTTTTGACAATGTGCGTCCTTTTTTCTCCAGAAGAATTGGCTTAAATACCAATATTGATTTTGGCGCTAGAATGAGTGGAAGAATTGATAAAAATTGGCGTATTGGTATTATGGATATGAAAACGAGTGATGATAAAAGTACAGGGCTCTTAGCACAAAATTTTTCTGTTGTTGCCTTGCAAAGAAAATTATTTAAAAAATCGAGTATTGAATTATTTTACATCGATAAAACTGCTTTTGATTATCCAACACAAACCAGCACTTCTTCAGCCATAGGCAACCCTTACAACAGAAACTTTGGTTTTGAATTTAATTTAGCGCCTAAAAATAATCCTTGGTCAGGCAAAACAATTTTAATAAAATCATTTACACCTAATAAATCAGGAAATGATTTTTTAAACGCAGGTAATCTACAATACAGTAGCAGAAACTGGATTGTTTCTTGGCAGCACGAAGTGGTAGGCAATAATTACAACGCAGAAGTAGGCTATATTCCTAGAAATAATTATATCAAGTTGATGCCAAGTATTACGCGCTTGTATTTTCCTAAAAGCGGTTCTATCTTAAGTCATGGCCCTCAGCTCAGCACCACTTATTATTATAATTCAAAATTTTATACAACTGATAACACTAAATTGTTTACTTATTTAATTACCTATAGAGACAAGAGTACTTTTTCTACCGTCATTCAAAACGACTATGTAGAATTATTAGCTCCCTTTGATCCCACTAGAATTGGAAAGCAACCCTTGGCAGCGCATACTAAGCATCAATGGACTACGGTTGGTTTTGATTGGATTTCTGCTCCTCAACATAAATTTACCAACTACTTGTCTGTAAGAAAGGGGGGCTACTACGCAGATGGTAAATTATTAAGCATTACTGGCAATATCGGTTATCGTATTCAACCCTATGTCAACTTTGATGTATCCGCCACCTATAATCATATTGAACTACCACAACCATGGGGCAAAAATAATTTCTTTTTAATTGGTCCTAAAGTAGATGTGACCATGACCAATAAATTATTTTTTACTGCCTTTTATCAATACAATGAACAAACAAAAAATATTAATTTTAATACAAGATTACAGTGGAGGTACAAGCCTGTTTCTGATTTATTTATTGTCTATACCGACAATTATTACATTGGCCCCGTGTTTGTAAAAAACAGAGCCGTGGTCTTTAAATTAACTTATTGGT
>CAINEG010000097.1 GCA_903847655.1 uncultured Bacteroidota bacterium | reverse complement strand
CCAATGGTTAATACTAAACCTGCAATACCAGGGGCTGTTAAAGTAAAACCTAAGGCACTTAAAATACCAATTGTGAAAAGCAAATTTAAAATTAATGCGATGTTGGCCACCCAGCCACCTGTGTTAAAGTACAATAACATTAAAGCGAAAATGACAAGGAAGGAAATTCCAAAGGCCATCGCACCACCTTGTATGGAAGCCAAACCTAAAGTAGGACCTACTAATTGCTCTTGTACAATTTTAGCAGGAGCAGGTAATTTACCACTCTCTAAAATTTCTGCTAAGTCTTGTGCAGTTTTTACAGAATAGCTACCAGAAATTTGAGAATTACCAGTAGTAATGGCATCGTTTACATTAGGCGCAGAATAAACGGTATTGTCTAAGACAATCGCAATAGGTTTGCCAATATTTTTAGAGGTCATTTTTGCCCAGATACTCGTACCTGCTTTATCCATATTCATCTTGATGGCCACACGACCTCTTTCATCAAAATCTTGTGCAGCATTGGCTACGTGGTCGCCTTCTAATTCTGCTTGACCATTTTCCAAAGTCTTGATGGCATAAACAGGAATTACATCTTTTGTTTTTGCATCTTCTGATTCCATTTTACCATACATGAAAACCAAATTCGAAGGGAATTTTGATTTTACTTCAGCCATGGCCAAATAGCTATTCAATTTGCCTGTATCTTTCTTCAAGATATAGCCAATTTCTGCAGGGAATATATTTTGTCCATTCTTTCCTTGATAAGGTTGAGTGAACTGAACAGTTTTAAGTAATGGATTTTTGTTTGGATTCAATCTTGAAGTATCTGCCTTTGCAGTAGAGGTAGTATCTGTGATGCCCATCAAATTAGCTTCAATGGCTTTGTCCGCTGCAATGATACCATTTTGAAAATCTTTGTTTTCAAAAGTATAGACCTCAAAAAATTGTAAGTTGGCAGTAGATTGTAAATAAGCACGAACACGATCTTTATCTGTCACACCTGCCAATTCAATATTGATGATACCCTTGGTGGCATCTGGATTGATATTTGGAGAAGCCAAACCAAAGCGGTCAATACGTGTTCTTAGAATTCTATAGGTATTGTTAAAGGCTTGGGTAGCTTGGTCTTTTAAATAATTGGCGACTAAATCATCAGAAGCATCAAATTTTAATTTGCCATTGCTTCTTGTGGCAAATAATGGCGCTAATTTGCCCGTAGGGTTTAAGCTGCTGTATTCCTCTCTAAATAAGCTAATTAGATCGGCTTTGCTATTGGCTTTTTTGTTGACTGCATTGCTTAAAGCTTTATTAAAAGTGGGATCCTTGGTGTAATTGGCTAATGATTTGATTAAACCATCTAAGCCCACTTCCATGGTCACACTCATACCGCCTTGTAAATCAAGGCCTAGCATTAATTCCTTTTCTTTGGCAGAACCATAAGTGGTCATACCAAAGGCTAATTTAGTGTCCTTGGTACTATCCAATAATCTTTTGAGGTATACTTTTTGGATATCACTTAAGCTATCGTTGTACAACAATTGTTCTTCTTTGTTAGCTGGGTAAACTTGCTCCGCTTTTGGGAACTTTTTTACCCATGCACTTGCCTTGGCGTTCATTGCTTTTTCATGGTTTCTTACAAACAATGTAAATGACAATTGGTAAAGACAAATTAAAATAAGCGCAAATGTAAAAAAGCGCACTAATCCTTTGAGTTGCATAGTAGTGTGGTTAACTGATTTTTAGTCGGCAAATATAATGGAAAGAGGCCAAAATAAGGGCTAAAAAGCCATTATTTTCCTAGTTCAAAACAATATCAAAATAAAGCGGAGTATTGCCTGGGATGGTGCCATTTCCTTGGGCTCCATAGGCTAAAGAAGAGGGAAGTAGTATTTTCATATGACCACCATTACCAATATAAGGAACAACAATCTGCCATCCTGGAATTAAACCACTTAAAGCAGAAGTAAAAGTCCCTGTTTGAAATTGATTTCCGTTTAAAAATTTTCCTGTATAAGTAATTGATAATGATTCACATAGATTCACTTTAGTACTGGATCCTGGATTTATAATTTGATATAAGATTCCACTAGAATCAACCGTATAATTGATACT
>CAINEG010000096.1 GCA_903847655.1 uncultured Bacteroidota bacterium | reverse complement strand
TGCCATTGACAAATTAGATAAGATTGGTTGGGAGAAAGTACAAGAAGAATTAAAGAACAAAGGATTTACAGATCAGCAACAAAAAATAATTCAAAAATACTTAACTATAACAGGAAGTAACCCAGAAAAAATTGCTGCACTTAAAAATTTATTGGGAGGCAATGCATCAGTTGCCAAAGGAATAGAAGAATTAACTTATGTTTTACAATACCATGAAGCCAATGGAATGAATAAGCAGTTAGTGGCCGATTTTACTTTGGCTAGAGGACTCAATTACTATACAGGGTTGATCTTTGAGGTGAAGGCCTTGGATACAGAGATGGGCAGCATTGGCGGAGGTGGACGTTACAATGATTTAACTAGTTTGTTTGGTGTACCCAATATACCTGGCGTAGGCATTAGTTTTGGTGTAGATAGAATTTACGATGTCATGGAAGAGAAAAAATTATTTCCTACATCAATTGAACAAAGCACAGAAATACTATTTTTTAATTTAGGGGAATTGGAAGCACAAACTGCTTACCAACAAATGACCCTACTTAGAAATAAAAAAATTGCTTGTGAAATTTACCCCGAGAAGAGCAAATTTGACAAGCAATTTAAATATGCAGAGAAGAAAGGAATACCCAATGTCATCATTATTGGAACAGAAGAATTAGCCAAAAAAGAATGTACTATCAAAAACATCATCACCGGCATTCAAACGACTATTCCTTTTACTGAACTTATGAATTACAGTTTCTAATTATTCGCAACGACTAGCAAAAAGTTCGTTGTAAAATTCTTCTTTTTTGTAAGCAGTAGTATTGGGTTGTTTTTTACCAATCAATTCCATGCCTTGCACAGAAATGGTAACAGAAATAACTGCATTGTTCGCATCTCTTTTAAAAATCACAGAAGCATCGTAAGCAGCCAAGTAAAAAGTATCCACTCCTTTTCTTTCCAATGGCGTAGAACCCATGGAAGTATTGCTCACTAAAACGGTATCTTCTATAGTTAAGGTGACTACATCTACAGGGCTTCCTTCAGGGAAAGCGTATTTTCCAAGATAATCTTTTAAAGCACTTGATTGAGCATTCACTGTGACCATTAAACCCATCATCAATGAGGCTAGTAAGAATAATTTTTTCATAATTTTATTTTTTAAGTTTGGTTGCACTACTACGTGCCCTTCGAAATTAAGTAAAATGAATTCGAAATTATTAAAATGATGGTCCTAAATTTATAAACTTAATATATTGATAATTACTAAGCCAAATGGGCTAAAAAAAAGAATTAAAAGTATACAAATCCTATCAAGTATCTTTGCATTATGGAGAAGATTAGAGAGAACATTAGACAGGTCGAAGTCACTGATATTGAACGCTTTATAGGCAAAATAGGCGAAAAGCCTTTTCGTGTCAAGCAAATCGTTGAATGGTTGTGGCAAAAACATGCGCATAGCTTCGACGAAATGACCAACTTAAGCAAGGACTTAAGAAAGCAATTAGAAGACCATTATCAATTGCCTGCTTTGACCATTAGTACCACCCAATTGAGTGAGGATGGAACTTTAAAAACTCGTTTTAAAACTTTTGACGATCACATGATCGAAGGGGTACTCATTCCCACTGCCCTTCGCAAAACAGCCTGTGTATCTTCACAAATTGGTTGCAGTTTAAGTTGCAAATTTTGTGCAACAGGAACGATGACCAGAAAAAGAAATTTAACTTTTGATGAAATTTATGATCAAGTGGTATACATCCTTCAACAAAGCGAAGCCACTTACGATAAGCATTTAAGCAATATTGTTTTTATGGGTATGGGTGAGCCTTTGATGAATTACCATAATGTACTTAAGGCCATTGATAAAATCACTTCACCTGATGGATTGGGTATGAGTGCGAAACGTATCACCGTATCTACCGCAGGTATCGTAAAACAAATTAGACAATTAGGCGACGACAATGTTAAATTTAAACTGGCACTTTCTCTTCATGCTGCCAATGATAAGAAACGCAATGAGCTCATGCCCATCAATGAAAGCAACAACATCAAAGCCTTGATTGAAGCATTGAATTATTTTTATAAGAAAACAGGCAGTGAAGTTACTTTTGAATACATCTTATTCAAAGACTTCAACGATTCGGAAAAAGATGCAGAAGAGCTGACCAAAATATATAGACAAGTGCCAGCCGATTTAATCAATGTAATTGAGTACAATCCAGTAGATATTTTCCCGTTTGATAAGCCCGATGAAGAAGGCTTTGAAAGATTTGTAGAAATTTTACAAAAGAACAGAGTCAATGTAAGAATAAGAAGAAGTAGAGGAAAAGACATTGATGCTGCTTGTGGCCAATTAGCAAACAAGGATAATCTTTAATACAGCAGGCCATGAACAACAAAAGATCCGACAACTTTGATAAGTTTTCAAATAAGAAAAAGGGCAGTGCCGTCAAAGAAGAATACAGAC
>CAINEG010000095.1 GCA_903847655.1 uncultured Bacteroidota bacterium | reverse complement strand
TGATCTACAGCGAATTCAAAAACGCAGGTACACAATTGCCAACAGCAGAACCTTTTTTACCTATTCCAAAAATTGCAAAAAAAGCAAATCAGAAAAAAACTGATTTCATTTTTGAACCGCATAAAGAAGTATTAGTGGCCGAATTGATGCCAAAAATTTTAAACACGCAATTGTTTAAAGCCGTGCTAGATGCCAATGCCAGCGAGCATGGTGCAAGAATGACTGCGATGGATAAAGCAAGCGAGAACGCCAACGAATTATTAAAATCATTGAAATTATCTTACAACCGTGCACGTCAAGCGGCTATTACCACAGAACTTACCGAGATCGTGAGTGGTGCTGCAGCGTTAAACGGTTAAGCCCAATACCCTTATGGAAATCAGTCAAATTATTCCGCATATTGAAGCCCTTATCTTTGCCAGTGAAAAAGCTTTAAATGCCAACGATATTACCGAGCTTATTAATAATGCTTTTGGATTTTTAGAAGAGCGCATTAGTTTGGATCAAGTAGAAAGTGCCCTGAATGGTATTCAAGAAAAATACAGTACTGAATTTTACCCTTTTGAATTAAAACAAAGTGGCGGTGGCTGGCAGTTTTTAACCAAGCCTGACTTTCACAAAACCATTGCACAATTAAATGGAGATAAATTTTTAAAGCGTTTGTCCAATGCGGCTTTAGAATCCTTGGCCATCATTGCCTATAAACAACCCATTACCAAGGGGGAAGTAGAAGCCATCAGAGGTGTGAACAGCGATTATTCTATTCAAAAATTATTAGAGAAGGAATTAATCACCATCAGTGGTAGAAACGAACATTTACCTGGTAAACCCTTGGTCTATTCTACCTCTAAAAACTTCATGGATTATTTCGGCATCAACTCCACCGATGATTTACCTAAAATAAGAGAGGTTTTGGCCGACCAATTGGTAGAAGCCACCATCATCAAGCCTGAAGATTTCACTGACAACAGCGTTTTTGATCAAACCGAAGAGGGGGATGAAGCAGAAACACCTAATCTTCCTGAAGAGACAGATGGGTTCGAGGCGGAATCTAATGAAGAAGATGCCAGCCCTGAAAGTCCAGTTGAATAAGATTTAGCAGCTTTTCCATTCCTACTTTTTTTCAAAATTATATTGTTGATATAATCAGCGAACCTAGTTCTCATTGTATCTTCGTGCAATGAATTCTAGTTTGACCTACGCGCAATTAAATGAAGCTGCCCAAACCTATGGCAGCCCTTTGTATGTGTACCATGCAGAAAAAATGGTAGACCAATATAAAAATTTAATTAACCACTTTTCTAATAAGTCGGTTTGCTTTTTTTATGCATGCAAGGCCTTAACCAATATTCATGTTTTAGACGTTTTTAAAAAAGCAGGTTGCAATATTGATTGCAGTTCTATCAATGAAGTTAAGTTGGCCATTCATGTGGGCTTTGACCCTTCTAATATTTTGTACACTAGCAACAGCGTTGACTTTGAAGAAATTAAAGAAGCCGTAAGCTTGGGCGTGCATGTAAACATTGACAGCCTTTCTAATGTAGAAAAATTTGGAATGACCTTTGGTGGTAGATACCCAGTGGGTATTAGAATAAGACCTGATATCATGGCAGGTGGCAATTTAAAAATTTCGACTGGTCATGACAAAAGCAAATTTGGTATCCCTGCCAAACAAATCAAAGAACTAAAGGCTTTGCAAGAAAAGTATAAAATCAATATTGCTACTTTACATATTCATACAGGCAGTGAAATAAAAGATGTTGCCGTGTTTCTTCAATCTGCCCTGGTCTTTGAACAACTATTGCCCGATTTTCCTACAGTGAATATTTTAGATTTTGGTGGTGGTTTTAAAGTGCCTTATCAATCCAATGAAAAAGGAACCGATATTGCTTTATTGGGTCAAGAAGTAAATAAAGTAATGGCTGAATTGTCTGCTAAAGTGGGCAGAAACCTAACCGCTTGGTTTGAACCAGGTAAATATTTAGTGAGTGAGGCCGGATTCTTTATTACCAAAGTAAATGTGTTAAAACAATCTGGCGAGATACATTTTGCAGGCATCAATAGTGGATTAAACCACTTGATTAGACCCATGTTTTATGATGCCTACCATCATATTGATAACTTAACTGCCCCTTCCAAAGAACTAAAGCAGTATGCAGTGGTGGGCAATATTTGTGAAACAGATACTTTTGCATGGGACAGACCTATTCCTACCATTACCGAAGGAGATTTTTTGGTGTTTTACAATGCGGGGGCTTACGGCTATGAAATGTCTAGCAATTACAATGCAAGATACAAGCCTGCACAAGTATTGTTTGAAAATGGGGCACACCGATTAATTAGCAGGCCTGATACTTTTGAAGATTTATTGTCATTACAAATGCCCCTTAACCAATAAGCATGATTGAGATTCAACATATCAGTAAAAAATTTGGTGATCGTGTAATCATTGATGACATCAGCGCCCAGTTCAAACCTGGTATTTGTAATTTAATTATTGGCAGTAGTGGAAGTGGCAAAACAGTTTTGGTTAAATGTATTGTGGATTTACTAAAAGCAGACAAAGGTGAAATTCTTTTTGACAATTTTGCTTTTTCTAAAATGGGAAAAGAAGAAAGAAAAGAATTAAGGCAAAATTTAGGCATGTTGTTTCAAGGCAATGCCTTATTTGACTCTATGACGGTCGAAGAAAATGTTCGCTTCCCTTTAGATATGTTTTCAGCATTAAACTTAGAGGCGAAAAAAGCAAAAGTGAATGAGATTTTAGCCCGCGTTCAATTAGAAGGGGTAAACAATAAATTTCCTGCTGAATTAAGTGGGGGAATGAAAAAAAGAGTGGGCCTGGCCAGGGCATTAGTAATGGAGCCTAAGTATTTATTTTGCGATGAGCCCAATTCAGGCCTAGATCCACAAACCTCCATGGTCATTGATAAATTGATTCACGAATTAACCGTTGAATTTAACATCACTACCATCGTGGTGACCCATGACATGAACAGTGTGATGGAAATAGGCAATTACATTATCTATTTGCATCAAGGGAAAAAAGAATGGGAAGGTTCTAATCAAGACATCATCTACAGTCAAAATCAACTTTTAAATAATTTTATATTCGCTTCTGAATTTTTGCAAGATGCAAAATCGATGCGCATGTTAGAACAAAAAAAATAATCAACACAAAAAACAAAGCCTACCTATGAAGCATTTATTAACTTTAGTATTGAGTGTACTATTTTTAACTCAAATTCAAGCTCAAGAATCCACCGTAGACCCTAATGCCCCTTATTTAAAAGAGAAAAAAATACCTTTCTTTTCTTTGGTTGGCGTAGATGGGAAAGAAATTACCAACAAACAAATTCCGAAGTCCAAATATGTTTGCATTATTATCTTTAGTCCTGATTGTTCTCATTGTGAAAAAGAAGCAGCAGATTTAAACAAATACGCAGATAAGTTTAAAAATGTTGTTTTTGTTTGGGACAGCTATAGAGACATGGAACTTATTAAGAAATTTGCCGAAAAGTACAATTTAATCAATCGCCCCAATGTGCTCATTGGTCGCGACCCCAACTATATGTTACCTACCTTCTTTAGACCAAGAATGACCCCTTTTATGGCCATCTACCTTAAAGGCAACTTATTAAAAGTTTATGAACAAGGTGCAGATGTCTTCGAATTGGCGAAATTAATAGAAAGCAATTAGTTAACTTTGCCCCTGAAAAAATAATACATCCATTAAAAATAACAAGATATGAAAATTACTGTAGTTGGTGCAGGCGCTGTAGGTGCCACTTGCGCAGACAATATTGCCCGTAAAGAATTGGCCACTGAATTGGTTTTATTAGACATCAAAGAAGGATTTGCAGAAGGCAAGGCCCAAGACATGATGCAAACAGCAGCCTTATTAGGTTTTGATACAAGAATAAGTGGTAGCACCAACGATTATTCAAAAACAGCCAACTCCGATGTAGTTGTGATTACTTCTGGCTTGCCTCGTAAACCAGGCATGACCCGTGAAGAATTAATTGGCACCAATGCGGGTATTGTAAAAGGCGTTTGTGAAAATATATTAAAGTTTTCTCCCAATGCCATTATCATTGTTATTAGCAATCCAATGGATACCATGACTTATTTGGCATTGCAATCTACTGGACTAGCTAAAAATAAAATTATCGGAATGGGCGGTACTTTAGATAGCGCTCGTTTCAAATATCAATTAAGCACTACTTTAAACTGCAGCCCTGCAGATTTAAATGCTTTGGTAGTAGGTGGACACGGTGATACCACCATGATTCCTTTAATTAAGCATGCTACTTGGAACAGTATTCCAGTCACTAAATTCTTAGACGCTGCACAACAAGAAAAAATAATCAATGATACGATGGTGGGTGGTGCAACTTTAACCAAGTTATTGGGCACTTCTGCTTGGTATGCACCAGGTGCTGCCGGAGCTGCCTTGGTAGAAAGTATTGTAAGAGATGAGAAAAAATTATTTACTTGTTGCGTTAGCTTGAATGGTGAATACGGTCAAAAAGACATTTGCTTAGGCGTACCTGTTGTCATTGGAAAAAATGGCTGGGAAAAAATCGTTGAAATGGATCTTTCTGCAGACGAACAAGCAGCTTTCAACAAAAGTGCCGATGCTGTAAGAAGCATGAATGATGTTTTAAAAACATTGTAAGTCAAAAATAAATAAGTAATTATTTTATAGGGAAGCCTTCTACGATATAAAGTGGAAGGCTTTTTCTTTTATACCAAGGTTTATCATTTTATAAATAAGCCTTTACTTTGGCTGCGATTAAATCGGTGTCTTGCAATTGCATACAGGCAAAATGGCCTTGTGGACATTGACCAGACCCTTGTTTGCTGCAGGGTTGACAATTTAAATGAGGGACCAGGAAATTAAAATGCGCAGGTGTATTTTCACTAGGATAATAAGCTTCGAACTGTAAGGCAGGACTGGTGGCGCCCCAAATAGTGATGCTTTGTTTTTTAAAAGCAGCAGCCACATGCAAAAATCCGGTATCATGCGCCACCACTAGTTTAGACATTTGAATGATCCTCGCTGATTCCATTATGCTATACTTTCCGCGGGCATTGTATATGCTACTTGTATTGCTTGCTGCAATTAAATTGGCAACCTCTTGATCTTCCTTGCCCCCAATAAGCACAATGGGCATTTTTATTTTTGCAGCTAACTGTATCCACTTAGCTGCAGGCATTTTTTTATTGAAATAAGAAGCCCCAATCACAAAGGCTATAAATCCAGCCTGATGACTGGTGGGCAAATTGGCTGAGGTAAATGAATGATTGCTTGGGAAAAAATAATCCAAGCCCTTCCCGTCATTCACCACATTAAAATGCTGGAGGGTGTCGATGTATCTTTCACAAACATGTGTTTTGGGCAATAGATTAATATGCAGTTTAGCCAACAATAACTTTTTTAAACTTAGCTTATGGTAACTAAAAGCCTTTACCCCCAAGGCCTTTTTTATTTTCCAAGACCTAAGGTTATGATGCAGATCAATGATGTAATCAAATTCATTTTTTTTCAATCCGGCGATGGTTGCCTCAATATCATTGTCTAAATAATGGCATTGATGGATGTAAGGATTAGAGGCCACCAAATCCTGCATCGATTTTTTAGTGAGAAAATGTATCTCCACCCCAGGGATTTGTTCTTTTGCGCAACGAATTGCAGCCGTGGTCAGCACAATATCACCAATAGAAGAAAAACGTATAAATAATAAACGCATACTTTAAATACTAAGGAAGTGGTTGATCGTATTCTAAATAATCCAAATCCTTATGATAGGTTTCTTCGGTAAAAACAAAAGCAATTAAGGTAATCAACATGACTGTAGCTCCTGTGAATATGCCACTTTGAATAATGTTCCAGCCCAATTTCTTTTGTAAAATGTCAAGGAATAAAAAATTAATCAATGGCAAGGCGCCTCTCACCATATTAGGAATGGTGGTGGCAGCAGTGGCTCTTAAATTGGTACCAAATTGTTCGGCGGCCATGGTATTGAAAATGGCCCAGTACCCTGTGCTAAAGCCCAATAATCCACAAATCAAGTACATGCTATTGTCATTTGTATTGATGCTGCTAAAAAAGAAAATCATGCAAACAATATTTAAAGAATAAAAAACCAACAAGGCTTTTTTTCTGCTTTCAAAATATTGACTCACATAACCAATTAATAAATCACCCAAGGCAATACCAATGTAGGCAAACATCACCGCCTTGCCAGAATCAATTAAATTTACACCATACAAACCGCTTGCAAATTTATTACTGTAATTGACCATCACCCCAATCACAAACCAAGTGGGAAGCCCAATTAAAATGGCTTTAATGTATTTTGAAAAACGTTGATAAGAACTAAAGAACATTAAAAAATTTCCTTTAGAAATATTCGCCAACTTAGCCGACTCAAACATAAAGGACTCGGCCACTTTCACTCGAAGAATCAATAAGAAAAATCCAAGCACCCCTCCTATTTGATAACACAATCTCCAATCGGAAGTGACTTTGAAAGTAAAATAAGCAAACACTGCACCAAACAAACCAATACCCGCTACCAAGGAAGTGCCAATGCCTCTTTTGTTTTTGGGCAACATTTCAGAAACCAAGGTAATACCTGCGCCCAATTCTCCAGCCAATCCAATGCCACCAATAAATCTGCAATAAGCATATTGATCTACGGTTTGTACAAAAGAGGTTAAAAAATTTGCTACAGAATAAAGTATGATGGACCCAAACAGAACTTTTAATCTGCCTTTCTTGTCGCCCAAGACGCCCCATAAAATTCCACCAATCAATAAGCCTGACATTTGCCAATTGATGATATGTGCACTATCCACAATAATGGTTTCTGCTGTGGCACCTAAACTCATCACACTGGGTTGCCTCACAATGGTAAATAATAGCAAGTCATACACATCCACAAAATAGCCTAAGGCGGCAACAAAAACAGGTAATGACAATAGTCCGATTTGTTTGTTAGTAGTCATATGCGTTTAATAAAATTTTATTTATTGGAACGATGCTTTAATACTTGATAAATTACTGGGGCTGTGGTTACAAAAACAATCCCAATTACAATTACCTCAAGGTGTTTCTTTAAATCAAATTGAAAATGATTTAAAATATAAGATTGTAAAAAATGTCCGGCACAAAGCATGGTAGCTACCCAAGTAATACAACCCACGATATTATAATAAACGAATTTATTCTTATCCATTTTTACAATGCCTGCAACAATGGGGGCAAAAGTGCGTACTATTGGAATGAACCTGGCAATCACAATGGCTCGACCTCCGTGCTTCTCATAAAAAGAATGTGCTTGTATCAAATACTTTTTCTTAAACAACAAGTTTTCTTTCCAATCATACATTGCAGGACCCACTTTGTTTCCGATAAGATAACCCACATAGTTGCCAAATATACCTGCCACAGTAATAAAAGAAAAGATGATGAGTAAATTGACCCACTCATTTTCGCTCACAAAAATTTGTGCAGCTAGTGGTGCACTATAGATGCCTGCTACAAAAAGCAAACTGTCTCCAGGTAAGAAAAATCCGAAAAATAATCCAGTTTCAGCAAAGACCACAAACAACAATAACCATAAGCCACCATTCTCAATATAATATTGTGGTTGCAATAATTGACTCCAATGAAAAGCATCTAATAACTGAATCATAGTTTTATATTATGCTTGCGTAGGTGTGTCTAAAGCGCCTTCCCATTTGCTTACCACGGTGGTGGCTAAACTATTGCCGAGTACATTGGTAGCAGAACGGAACATATCGCAAAAATGATCGATGGGTAAAATTAAAGCTATTCCTTCTGGAGGAATGTGAAACATGGCACAAGTAGCGGTCACCACTACTAAGGAAGCTCTTGGCACACCGGCAATTCCTTTGCTGGTCAACATCAATACCAATAACATCGTTAACTGTGTGCCAATATCCAAATGAATGCCATAAGCTTGCGCAATAGCCATACTTGCAAAAGTCATATACATCATGCTTCCATCTAAATTGAAAGAATAACCTAAGGGCAAAATGAAAGAAACAATTTTATCCTTACAACCAAAACGTTCTAATTCTTCTGTTAATTTAGGAAACACGGCTTCACTACTGGTGGTACTAAATGCAATCACTAAAGGTGTTGTAATATGTTTTAACAAAGCGGGTACTCTTTTTCTTAAAATCAAAAAACCTACGCCTAACAACACTATCCATAAAGTAGCAATGCCGATCAAAAAGAAAAATAAATATTTACCATAAAAAATAAAAATGGCCAAACCTTTACTTGCAATAACGGCAGCAATGGCGCCAAAAACACCCAAGGGTGCAAAGTTCATAACATAGCCTACCATTTTCAAAATGATGTGCGCCACTGTATCCAAAGCTTTAACAAAACCCTTGGCAGTATCTCCCAATGCTGCAGCAGCCACGCCAAAAAAGATACTAAATATGACTATTTGTAAAATTTCATTATTGGCCATCGCCTCCATCATACTTTTTGGAAATACATGCTCTACAAAATTGATTAAACTAAATGCCTGTGTTTTACCCATTAAATCTTTAGCCCCTGTAACATCTGCATTTGATAAGGCAATGCCTTCTCCTGGCTTGAAAATATTAACTAGTATTAATCCAATTAATAAACTTACTAGTGATGCGGTCACAAACCACAACAATGCTTTGCCACCCACTCTGCCCACTGTTTTAAGATCGCCTAATTTTGCTATGCCAACCACTAAGGTGCTAAAAACCAAAGGAGCGATAATCATTTGCACCAACCTTAAAAAGATGGTGGTGAGTACCTTTAAATTCTTGGAGTAGCTATCAATGTTTTCAGGACTTTGAGTCTCATGAATATAGTAGCCCAAAATTGCACCTGCAATCATGGCGATGACAATATACAAAGTGAGCTTATTGGATTTTTTCATAAGATTAGATAGTGATGCAATATAAGACTTAAGTACTAAAAAAATACCCCATTCGGGACCTGTATTTTTATAAAAAATGCAGTTGAAATTGCAAAAAAAGTGGTATTTTTCAATCTAAATTATGTTGTTCATAAACAACTTATACTAAATCATCACCTTGCTTTAGTATTGAACACTGAAACCTACTAATTATGAGTTTATTTAGAAAAAAGGATTTGACAGCCATGTTGGCACAAGCCGATGACGGTGGAAAGGGTTTAAAACGCACTTTGGGCGCCGGCAACTTAGTTGCATTAGGCGTTGGAGCCATTATTGGTGCTGGCTTATTTGTAAGAACTGCCGCCGCCGCTGGACAAGCTGCAGGACCAGGAGTTACTTTATCCTTTATAGTAGCAGCCGTAGGTTGCGCTTTTGCAGGTTTATGCTATGCAGAATTTGCTGCCATGATTCCTATTTCAGGTAGTGCTTATGCATACTCTTATGTTACCATGGGAGAAACAGTTGCCTGGATTATTGGATGGGCTTTAATT
>CAINEG010000094.1 GCA_903847655.1 uncultured Bacteroidota bacterium | reverse complement strand
TGTGCATATAAACTTAATTGTTTGTCACTGGGTACATTGATGATGCTTAAACTACCTTTCATTAACCCACCTATGTATTGAACCTCATTAACATTTTTTAATAAACCTTTTTGTACGCTTAACTGTGCATTTTTATCATAAGGATCTGGCCCCAAAGGATTGGGAAAAGAAGTAAATCCTTTACCATTGGTTACATAAATTTTATTCCCAATTACTTTCACAGAAGTGGGGTACCAACCCACAGGAATAAAACCTTTTGAATTAGATGATCCTTTTTTACTTACATCAAAAACAGCCAAACAATTGTTGTCGGCATTGGCAATATACAATGTTTTTTCATCCTCACTAAGCGCAATTCCATTGGTTGCAGATCCAGTGGGTGCATCAGGATATAGTGCGCTGTTAAGGGTTTCAACGATTTTTTTATTTTTTATATCAATCACTGAAACACTATTGTCTTCGCCATTGGCTAGATAAATTAAATCGCCATTTTTGGAAATAGCAAAATCATTAGGATGGGTACCTGTTTTTATTTGGTGGGTAATTTTTTGTTTACTTGTATTGTAGACAACCAATTTTTCTGCCCCCCAAATACTGATGTATAATTCCGATTGATCCTTAGATAAAGCACATGTATAAGCTTCTGCAGGCAGCAAAGTTTTTTTAATAATTTTTTTATTGGCTAAATTTATTTCATACAAACTACTGTCGTCTTTGGTGACTACGTATAAAATATTTTTTTGATCATTGATGCAAATTCCAGCAGGAGAAATTTTATTGGGCCATTGCTCCCCTAATTTGATAGAATCTACTAAAATTAATTTTTCATTTTTGACGGCGTACTTTAAAATCCAGTTGTCATTGCCACCTGAAGCGTATAAATATTTTTCATCTTTTGAAAAAGCAATACCCAACCAAGATTTATCTACTGCTATATTGTCAACTATTTTATTTTTACTTAGATTGATTAATTGAATACTTTGTTTACCCTGTCCATTATTGGTCACCGCCATATATTTTTTGGATGCAGACACCGCCATATTTAAGGGTAAATCACCTAAGGGTAAACTTTTGCCTGCAGGACTCAAGGACCATCCATTGGGTAACTTGATGGTGTTTTGAATTTCTATTTTTGTTTCCTGGGCATGACTGAAAACTCCAACAAATAATATATTGATTAATAAAAAATATTTTTTCATACTATAAGTATTTTAGCTCAACAAGTTATTGAAACTTCTTGGCTTCGAAATACTTTACTACAATTATTAGAAGAGGTAACAAACAAATAACCTTGAACTATTTGTTATTGGATTCGTCAATTTTAGTAAACTCAATTTTTTTCGTAGCATCTATTTTAAACCAAATAAAGGCCCCTATAAAAACAATAATACCAATATAAAGTACAGGTAAATAATACCCATAAGTGGTGGCCATGTAACCAAAAAATACGGTACTCAAATAGGCGCCTGCTAAACCGGCACTGTTCATGGATCCAGAAATGGTGCCACTTTTATCACCCCCTAGGTCCATGGCTACAGCCCAGGCTACTGGAGCCGTCAAATCCATAAAGGCCATGCCCATGCCTAAGGCAATGATGGCCGTGAGGTTGTCCTCTACCAAGGCGGCCCCAATAATGCATAAACCTGAGACAAATAAGCCTACCATGGGCACGACCCTTCTTCCCCATTTCTTACCCCAACGTAAACAGGCCTTGTCGCTGAGCCAACCCCCTGTAAAACAACCAATTGCAGCCAATAAATAGGGTATGGAAGAGGCCCAAATAAGCTGGTCTTTAGGGATATGTCTGCCCTTTTCTAAATAGGTATGAAACCAGCTTTGGAAAAAATAGGCGCCCACTGCATAACAAACATACATGCCTAGTAAAAACCATAAATTCGTCGATCTAAAAGCACTCCAAACAGATATTTTAGGGGCATCTTCTTTATTTACCGGTAAGTCACGATTAGCCAAAATATATGCTAGCTCTTCTTTTGAAATAGACTTGCTTTCGGCGGGCTCTTCTTTATGCCAAAATAGCCAAAACAGGGTCCAAACCACGCCCACCGCACCCAAGACATAAAAGGAGGTTTGCCAATTGTATTTTTGTTGAATGGGGATGACCAAAAAAGGAGTGAGTGCTGCGCCTAGGCGTGAAGCCCCCCAAATGGTGGCTTGAGCGCGACCTCTTTCTAAGACAGGGAACCACTTAGATAAAACAATGGAAGTATTGGGATAGGCACCCGCCTCGCCCATGCCAAATAAAAATCTAACACAAAGCAGCATCATAAAACCTGAGGAAAATCCTGTCATGATCGTAAAAAAAGACCACCATAAAACCACCCGAATTAAAATTCTTTTGCCACCATATTTATCCCCCAACCATCCTGTTGGAATTTCAAAAGCAGCGTAGGCGATGGTAAACATACCTAGGATCCAACCCCACTGTACTGTTGATATATGCAATTCTTCCATAATATTTCCGCTGGCAGAAGAAAGTGCAATTCGGTCCAAGAAAGTGATCATGGAAAGCAGCGACAAAACGGTGAGTACCTGGTATCTTTTTTTCATCATATTTAAGAAATCTTATTGCAATATAATCATAATAGCAAAAAGGGCCGCAGGAGTTGATATTAACATTAAATCACTTATATTAGACATCTGAAATTTTCTATGAAAAATTTCTAAGAAAAAAAATGATTATGGTCAGTAGTACAAATATTTTTAGATTAGTTACTAAGCCCTTCTTAGCAACTCTATTACTGACTTCAACGCTCTTTATTTCTATCAAAGGGGGCACACAAAATCTTTCAGATTTTATTTTTGAATCTTATTCCGTTAAAGATGGTTTGTCACAGAGTTCAGCGAAAGTAATTTTTCAAGACAAATTGGGCTATATCTGGATAGGAACAGAATCGGGCATCAATCGATTTGATGGCTATGAATTCAAACAATACAATCATGACATTAAGAATAACAATTCAAGAGCCAATGGTTGGATTGATGATATTAAAGAAGATGCCAATGGTGATTTATGGACTTCAGATTGGTATGGTCATTTAGCTGTACTCAGACGCACTAAAGATATATGGGAAAATTACAGAATTCCAATTAGAGATTCGCTTGCAAAAATAAAAGCATTGTCAGGTACAAGTGGTACTATTTTAAAAATGTCCATTGACAATGAAAAGCAAAAAATATGGATGGCTACGAATGGCATTGGACTACTTGAATTTGATATGAATTCAAAAAAGTATGTTCAATATTTAGTTCATCCCAATGATTCAATAAAATATGGGAAAAAGGAAAGAATCAGCCAAGTAGCAAAATATACAAACAATAAATTAATTGTTTCCACTGATATTGGTTTGCAATATTTTGATATAGGTTCAAAAAAATTCTCAAAAATATTTGATTTCAAGGATTCAATTTTTACTTCACTTGCAACGGATTTCCAATTAGAGGGGAATAAGCTATATGTGGCAACAAAATACGGCGCATTCATATATGATCTTAACACTCATAATAAAATCATTTTTGAAAATAAAAAAGGTATGGATCAATCCATTGCCTCCAATTTTTTAAATGGGGTTCATTATAGTAAATACAGTAATTATTTATGGTTGACTTTTTTAAATGGCGGCATTGATGTAGTCAACTTGTCGACTAATAAAATTATTCATATTAATAATGTTGTATCAAGAGCCTATGGTGTTTTAGAAAACGATTATACTGGAATCATAGAAGACAAGGATAATAATATATGGTTAAGTGGCAGACATTCTGCTGGGGCAACAAAATATGATCCAGGAAAAAGAAAATTTGAATCCTTAAAAAAAGATTTCCCAAGTGATTTTAATTTAGGTTTTTCAATGGTTTGGGGCATTATGCTTGACAGTAAGAATCATCTTTGGGTGGGACAATCTGAACATGATGGCGGAGTATGTGAAATAGATCGTATTAATAAAACAAAAAAATTCTACCTAAAACAAGATCATTTAAACTATATAAGAAGATGGGGTTTTGCTGAAGATGCACGTGGTAATATTTTTACTTTTAACAATACGCCAGAGGGCGCCGAGCTTAATATAAAAAAAGAAGGGAGTAATAATTTTCAAAATTTAGGCTTGATAAAAAATTTAGTGCCAAAAGTAAACGGAAATTGGAGCGGGCTTACTTTTTTAAACAATAAAAAACAATTGATAATGGCTGGGGAGATTCCCATTATTCTTTCAGATTCTAATGGCAAACAGACTTATCAAATTTTAAACTTGCCAAAGGAATTATTAAAAGGGATTGGAAGTATAAATAGAAAATCAAAAAATGAATTGTATGTTCAAAATTGGGAGGGCATATTTTTATGGAATGAACAAACAAATAAAGTTGATGAGTTGACTAAAAAAATTAAAAATTTTGTAAATCTTGAAGACAATAGAATTCATTCATTTGAAGTATTAGACAATAAATATATTTTTATCGCTACCTATGGTAATGGTATTATTAAAATAGACCTAGAAAAAAATACAAAAACTTATTTAACAAAAACCGATGGTATTCCTAATTTAGATTTGTATGATATGTTTTTAGGAAAGGATAAAAATTTATGGCTTACTTCTAATTTTAGTTTAGTTAGATACAATCCATATACCAATAAAGTAAGAAGTTTTGGTCCTAGTGAAGGCTTGCAAGATTTTGAATTTAATTCAAAGACTGCTTTTCAATCTGCTCAAGGTGAATTATTCTTTGGTGGTATAAAAGGGTTAAATTATTTCTTTCCTGATTCTATAAAAGACAATGCAAAGCCTCCAGTTGTAATTATTCAAAAAATGACCAAAAAGGATAGCGTGGTCTATATTGAATCTTCCAATCCTCCAACTGAATATATTGTCAACTACAATGAAAATAGTTTATCCTTTGATTTTGTAGCCTTTAATTATAGAGACGCCTTACATAACAAATATGCTTTCAAAATGGAGGGCTATGATGAAAATTGGATCAATGTGGGATCAAGACGTTTTGCAAGTTATACCAATTTAAAAGAAGGCAGTTATACTTTTAGAGTTAAAGCCGCCAACAATGATGGCATTTGGAATGAAGAAGGCGCCAAAATGGTCATTCATATATTACCACCCCCTTGGAGAACATGGTGGGCTTATTTAATTTATTTGTTATTGGCGGGAAGCTTTATTCATTTTTTTAGCAAGTTTAGAGAAAAGCAACAATTTAAAAAATTAGAAAACGAACGTAAAAATTCTGAGCTAGCCGCTGCCAAGGATTTACAAGAAAGATTATTGCCTAAAACTTTGCCTATTATAAAGGATTTAGACATCGCAGGGTATTTAAGAACTTCTACAGAAGTGGGCGGTGATTATTATGACTTCTTTGAACAAAAGGATGGTTCATTGTATGCAATCTGTGGGGATGCTACAGGCCATGGCACACCAAGTGGCATGTTGGTTTCAATCACTAAAGCAGGTCTTATTGGTTTACCACCAATGGAACCAAAGGATATGCTGCATGAATTAAATAGGGTGGTTAAAAAAGTAGACCTAGGTATTTTAAGAATGAGCTTGAATATTGCACATATCAAGGGCAATCAACTTACTTTAAGTTCTGCCGGCATGCCTCCTTATTTTGTATACCGAGCAAATTCCAATAATACGGAAGAAATTCAATTGTCAGGTGTTCCATTGGGTAGCTTTAACAATGTAACTTATGATCAAACCACCACTTCATTTAATGTAGGTGATATACTAGTCATTATTTCTGATGGCTTACCCGAAGCACCAAATTTAACAGGAGAATTATTTGATTATTTGAAACTTCAGAATTTAATTTCAACTTATGGTAATCTAACTGCAGATGAAATTATTAAACAACTAATGACAGAAGCAGACCAATGGTTAGCAGGCATTCACAATCCAGATGACATTACCTTAGTCGTCATCAAACATAAATAAACATAAAGTTTAAACCAATCAATATGAAAAAACCAACAGTAGAACTCAAGTTGCCCATCCTCCCAAATATGGAGTTGATTGCAACGCAAACTGCCGAAGTTATTGCCAGGCACATGAATTTAACCGATGACCAAAGCGGTGAAATTAGTATGGCTTTAATAGAAGCTTGTATTAATGCTTTTGAGCATTCAAAAACCGACAGCAATGTGTTTATTCATTTCTTAATCGAAGAAGACTCTTTGGTGATGAAAGTAATAGATCAAGGTATTGGTTTTGATAAAACAAAAGTAGAAATCCCAAAGATTGAAAATAAGATGGGGAAAGAAGAACGTAAAAGAGGCTGGGGATTACAATTGATCCAAGAATTAATGGACTCCGTTGAATTTGAATCCAACAGCGATGGCACCACTGTCACCATGAAAAAAAATATCAAACACTAAAATTTAAAACAAAAAATAATGAGCTCATTTATCAAAAGCACAAAAGAAGCAAACCAAATAATCATCATCGAAACCGATGGCTATTTAAACAACGAAGGTGGCGAAGCAATATCGGCAATTTGCTATGAAAAAATAAAAGGTGGCCAGCATAAGTTTTTAATTAATATGGCGGGCACCAAGGTGGTTAACAGTATTGGCGTTTCTATCTTAATTGAAATCATCGAAAAATTGCAAGAAGTCAATGGCAAGATTGGTTATTATAATTTAGCTCCGATTGTAGCTAAAACCTTTAATATCATGGGACTTACTAAATATTCAACTGTATTTGCTACAGAAGAAGAAGCAGTAGGCGCATTGTAATGAATAAGCAGTTTAATATAAACGAACTACAGCTTAAGTACCTTGAATTAGAAACATTATTAGATATTACCAATGAGTTAAACTCATTTGAAAATGTTTCTATTTTATTGCAAGAGATACTTATTAAATCCTGTGCAGTTTTAAATGCGTCTTCGGGTTTGATTTTAATGCAGAACAACAATTCTGACTTATTTCAAATCGAAGCCGAATTTAATATCGATGTAGAGGCATTGAAGGGTATTATCTTCAATAAAAAGAAAGGCTTCTTTAATGAAGTCAATCAAAATCGAAAGCCATTAAATATTCAGATCTCGAATGATAATTTTTTAGCTAGAACCAATTGCACTTATGGTTTAATCGCACCACTACTTGATAAAAAGGAGTTAGTGGGTGTGATTGTTTTGTTTGACAAAGAATCAAGAGCAGGTATTTCTCCTTTTGATGATTCGGATACCAATATGCTTTCTGCCATTGCTTCTCAGGCAGGTGTAGCTTACAACAATATCAAATTAATGGAAAATATCAAAGAAGCTAAAACCTTCAATGATAACATTATGCAATCCATTGTGACAGGCGTTTTTACTACCAATTTAATGGGAGAAATTAGTCATGTGAATCGTGCGGCAACCGCCATCATTAATTTAGAAAAAGAAATGGTGATTGGGAATCATTACGAATATGTTTTTGAATCCAATGAAATCATCAATCAATTAATTTCAAAATGTGAGGAGGTTTTAGCCACTATTTCAGAAACTCAAATTCAAATTGACTGCAATGGCAAATCTACTTCAGTCAATATTTCTGTATCCCCCTTGTTGAACGATTTAAATGAACCCATTGGTTCGGTGGTAGCCATGGAAGATTTATCCAATTTAGATAAATTAAAATCCACGTTTAAAAAATATGTTTCCAAACAAATTGTGGATCAGTTATTGGAAAATGATGAGATGTTAAACTTAGGTGGCCAAGAACAAGAAGCTACCATTTTATTTTCTGACATTAGGGGGTTTACTTCCATGTCTGAAACCATGTCTCCCACTGATGTTGTAGAAACTTTAAATGATTATTTCAATTTAATGATTGAAATAATTTTTAAATACAATGGCACATTAGATAAAATTATTGGGGATGCATTGATGGTCATCTACGGGGCGCCCAATTCAAGCGACAAAGACACAGAGAATGCGGTGCTTACAGCCATTGAAATGCAGGAAAAATTAATTGAATTCAATCAATTAAGAATTATTAATTCTAAACTACCCATCACTATTGGCATCGGCATCAATAGAGGAAAAGTTATTAGCGGTAATATTGGTTCTAGACAACAAATGAATTTTACAGTGATCGGTGATTCTGTGAATTTGGCTTCCCGCTTGTGTTCGGTAGCTGCTTCAGATGAAATTATTGTGTCTGACGCTGTTTGGAAACAAGTAAAAGACAATAAATTGTTTAAAGGCAAAAAATTAAGTCCTGTTAAAGTGAAAGGCAAGGCAAAACCAATCCAGATTAAAGAGATTTTGTACCATCGACCCGCCTTTCATTACGAACAAGCCTTTGAAAAAATTGAAGCATTTTTAATTGACCATTTACCTGCTAATTATACTTATCATACCATCCATCATATCAGAGATGTAGTAGAACAGGCTGAAAAAATAGCAAAAAAAGAAAAAATGTCCAAAGCAGAAATAGAAGACCTTAAACTAGCTGCATGGTTACACGATGTTGGGTATATCTGGGAACCCACTAGACATGAGGCCAGAGGGGCAGAATATGCCACCACAGTATTAACGGCCTTAAATTTCCCCAAAGCAAAAATTAATAAAATAACAGGGATGATTTTGGCGACAAAAATTCCACAATCTCCTAAGAATAGATATGAAGAAATTGTTTGCGATGCCGATTTAGATTATTTAGGCAGAGCAGATTATATCGAAAACAGCAATCGCTTATTGCAAGAAATAAAATTGAATAAAAATATTACAGAATTAGAATGGCTAAGTATTCAAGATAAATTTTTAAGAGCCCATCATTATTTTACTGCAAATTCTATACAAACTAGAGAATCAAAAAAACAAGAAAGATTAAAACTGATTCAAGAACAAATAAAAAATATAAAAAATGGCACAAGCAGGGCATAGTGCAAACAAGACACATTTTCAATTAGACCGCATCTCTTTTTTTACAGATGGTGTATTTGCCATCGCCATTACTTTACTCGTGATTGAATTTAAAGTACCGGTCCTGGAACACGCTACAGATGCGGCTTTATGGCATTCCCTTAAAGAAATGGCCTGGAAATTATT
>CAINEG010000093.1 GCA_903847655.1 uncultured Bacteroidota bacterium | reverse complement strand
GCCTGCTTTGGAGCTTCGTCGGCTGGCTGGAACTTCTTGAGTGCAGCATCGCATCGTTTGGCAACGCCGGTGCACATTCCCTTCACGCGAATAAGGTCAACCTTCAGGCACTTTATTTAATATAATTGTGGCTTCGGTGTCTGTGGGACTTTTTTATATTGTCAATTTACTAGGTTTAAAAACCAGTAGTCGAACGCAGAATGTTTTGACGGTGGTAAAAATTTCTTTAATTGTTTTATTAATTTCTTCTTTATTTAAAGGGGTTACCGTTCCGCCACATGGCATTAATGAAGGAAAAATTTATACTTATGATGGAACCAACGGGGCACTTTTATTATTAGTAAGTTTAGTTTCTGTATTTTTTACTTATGGAGGCTATCAACAAACTATTAATTTTGGATCCGAAGTAAAATCGGCCAAGACAATGCAAAGAGGAATTGTGGTGGGTATACTAGTGGTGCTATTTTTATACTTAGCCATTAATTACACCTATATTAAAGTCATTGGATTTGATCAAATGAAAAACGCCAATGCCATTGGCTCTTTATTATTTGAAGCTTGGTTTGGAAAATTTGGGGCCAAGGTTTTTGATTTTGCCATGGTCTTAAGTGTACTCGCCTATGTGAATGTGATATTGATGAGTAACCCAAGGGTGATGTATGCGATGAGCGAGGATAAAGTATTACCTGCCATCTTTCAAAAAAAACATCCCAAAACAGATGCCTTGGTGCCTGGCTTAACTGTTTTTGCCCTGATCACTATATTGGTTACTTTTTTTGGAAAAGGGGTGGACGATGTATTAAGCTTTAGCATTTTTTTAGATTGTTTAGGGATGAGTACCTCGGCAGCGACACTATTAATATTGAGAAATAAAAAGCAAGGAGATGAAGTAGTCACAGGGGCAATAAAAAAATGGACCCCTTTTTTCTGTGTTGTTTTTGTTTTGTCTTATGCCTTGGTAGCAGTGGCCGTTGTCATTGACAAGCCTTATTCAGCATTTACCGCCATGAGTTTGGTGGCCTTGGTGCTTATTGTTTATCGTATTTTCTATTACAAAAAACAGCCAGCCAGCCCTAATTTCTAATCAAATCCATCCGTATTTTTTATAAAATTCCCTCTATAAAGCCTTTTATCTGTATTTATAGCTGCTCAGCCGATGCCTTTTCCGTCTGTCTAAAAATTAGTCCACTAATACTTATTAGTTTATTTTTGTATTGTAAAAAGCGTTCTAATACAATACTCATGAAATACCTATTTTCCATACTCCTGTTTTGTGGTGCCTTAAGCCTTCAAGCGCAAGAACCAGCTCAATGGGATTTAAGATCCTGCGTTCAATACGCCATTCAACACAATATATCTGTTCAACAAGCAGATGTTTCCGCAAGATTGGCAAAATTACAGGCACAGTTAGCCAGCTCTAATCAATTGCCTACCATGAATGCTTCCACCGGGATGGGCATGCGCTTTGGTAGATCTATCGATCCTACCACGAATGGATTTTCAAACATTCAATTTTTATACAACAATTTTGGTGTCAATGGGGGTGTGCAAGTATTTAATGCAGGAAGATTAAAAAATACTTCAGCTGCTGCTAGTTTTAGCTGGAATGCCAGTGAAGCAGATAAGCTAACCATTGCCAATGATATTTCATTGAATGTGGCTACTTTTTATTTACAAATATTATCGGCTATTGAGCAAACTGAAATTGCAAAAATTCAAATACAACAAACAAAGGAACAATTAGCTGCCACTGCTAAAAGAGTAGAAGTAGGTTTATTGCCTGAATTAAATTTATTGGAATTAGAAACGCAATTAGCTAATGATAGTAGTAATTACATCTCTGCCATATCATCTGTGCAGCAAAGTAAATTAAGCATGATTGCACTGCTGAATTTAGATGCCTCAAATCCATTTGAAGTGGTTGCACAACCGGTAGATCAAATTAAATTGCAAACCTTCGCCGATTTGCAACCTGATTATGTATTCAATGTGGCTACTCAAAATATGCCCAATGTAAGAGCTGCTAATCTTCGTGTAAAAGCAGCCGAAAAAAATACCTTAGCCGCTAAGGCTGGGTTTTACCCATCTTTAAGTTTCGGTTACAATTTAACTTCTAATTTTTCCAATCAATCAAAAAATTGGGGAAATGTTTGGAATGGCTGGAACACACAAGTAAGTAATAATTTTGGTCAGAATGTAGGCTTCCAAATGAATATCCCCATTTTCAATGGCCATCAATCCAAATTAAATTACCAGCAGTCTAAATTGAATTTAAACAATGTAGTACTTCAAGCAGATAACACACAACTTAAATTGAAGCAAGATATTTATTCGGCTTATACCAATGCCATTGTATCCTTCAACAAATTGAATGCGGCACAAAAAGCATTAAATTCTTCTGAAAAAACTTACCAATTTGCCACTAAGCGTTATGATTTGGGCTTATTGGGTACCATTGAATTATTGAACAATCAAAATAATTATTTAAAAGCAAAAGTGAATTTTAAAACGGCTCAATACGAGTATGTATTTAGAATTAAACTTTTAGAATTTTACAAAGGAGAAGCATTAACATTATAATCGTATTAAATAAATAAAAATGAATAAGAAAGTAATTTGGATATTGGTAGGACTAGTGGCAGTCATTGCTCTATTGGTAGGCTTGAAAAAAGCCGGCGTGATTGGCAAAGAAGAAGGTATTGAAGTGACCACTGAAAAAGTTCAATTAAGAACCATCACCGAATCGGTGAATGCAAGTGGCAAAGTTTATCCTGAAATTGAAGTAAAAGTGTCTCCAGACATTTCTGGTGAAATTGTGAACCTTTATGTAGAAGAAGGAGACAAAGTAACCAAGGGGCAAATATTAGCTAAAATCTATGCGGATATTTATTCTTCTCAAAGAGATCAAGTAACGGCTAGTGTGAATCAAGTAAAAGCGCAATATGAAAATGTGAAAGCAGCTTTAAGTGGAATGAAAACCAGCTATGAAAATACCAAGTCAAGCTACGAGCGTTATAAAAAATTATTTGCGGATAAAATAGTATCAAGAGCCGAATTTGAGCAAACTGAACAAGCTTATCGTTCTGCAGAATCAGCTTACAATTCTGCGAAAGAAACCATTAAAAGTGGAGAGGCGCAAATTCAAGGAGCCAATGCGCAATTGGCTAGAGCTGAAAAAGATTTGGCGCGTACCATCATCACTTGTCCAATGGATGGTATTGTGAGTTTGATGAATGTAAAGAAGGGTGAAAGAGTCGTAGGAACTGCGCAAATGACTGGTACCGAAATGTTGCGTGTGGCGGATATGAAAAGTATTGAGGTTAGAGTAGACGTGGGCGAGAATGACATCACAAAAGTTAAATTAGGAGATACCGCTTTAGTAGAAGTGGATGCCTATAACAATAGAAAATTTAAAGGAGTGGTCTATAAAATTGCCAACCCAATTACTTCCGCTACTACAGGTGCAGCTTCTACAACAGAAGTGGCCAATTATAAAGTGCATATTAGATTATTGCCTGAAGGGTATACTGATTTAGTGAAAGACAATAATATATTTCCTTTTAGACCAGGGATGACAGCTAGTGCTGATATTCAAACAAAATCTAAAGTAAATGTGATTACTGTGCCATTGAATGCGGTAACTACAAGAGACAAGGATGGCCAAGGCAAAGAGACTAAAGTATCCACAACAAAAGCGGATGATAAAACTGCAGCCAAAACAGAGGGCAATGAAGAATTATCAGAAGTGGTTTTTGTTTTGCAAAAAGACAAGAAAGTAAAAATGGTGAAAGTGAAAACAGATATTCAAGATTTAAACTTTATAGAAATTATAGGCTTAAAAGTAGGAGAAGAAGTTATTACTGGTCCTTATAGCACCGTAAGCAAAACCTTGAAAGAAGGAAGTCTGGTGACCGTTGTTTCTAAGGAAAAGCTTTTCGAAGAGAAGAAATAAACCTTACTCATTAAGGTAAAAAGGGGTGCATTTCAAAAATGCGCCCCTTTTTTATTTGTTTCGTATCTTTGATTTATGGAACAAGCGCGTATTGGAATCATTGGTAGTGGAAGTTGGGCAACCGCCATTGCTAAAATTGTAACAGACAATGAGCAGCCTATTAATTGGTGGGTGCGTCAAGTGGCCAATATTGACTATTTTAAAAAACGTCACCACAATCCCCATTACCTTAGAAATACCTATTTTGATGTTTCTAAAATCAATTTCTATACAGACCTCAAAGAACTAGTGACAAATTCCGATATACTTCTAATTGCAGTCCCATCTATACATATTGAAGCTTCTTTGTTGGGCTTAGATGCAAAGCTGTTAAAAGGAAAACAAATCATTTCTGCTGTGAAAGGGGTTTTACCCAAACACAATGTTCTATTGCATGATTATTTACACAATGAATTCAATTTTCCTATTGAGCAATATTTTACTTTATTGGGCCCTAGTCATGCAGAAGAAGTGGCTGCGGAGCAATTATCCTATTTGACATTTTCGGGCACCGACCTTAAAGCCACTGAAACCATTGCAAAATATTTTGCAACAGAATACATTAATACCAGAATCAACAATGATGTGATTGGTGTTCAATATGCAGGCGTTGCAAAAAATATATACGCCTTAGGGGCGGGCATTGCACATGGCTTAGAATACGGCGATAATTTTTTAAGTGTATTTATTGCCAACGCAGCCAATGAAATGCAGCAATTGCTAAAGGCTGTGGTGGGGAATACGAAGGGTCCTGCGGTCAATTATGACTCATCGGTGTATTTAGGTGACTTACTAGTGACCTGTTATTCCTTACACAGTAGAAACAGAACTTTTGGAAACATGATAGGCAAAGGCTATTCGGTTCGTGCTGCAGAGTTGGAATTGAACATGGTGGCAGAAGGATACAATGCCAGTAAGTGTATAGTCGCCATCAATGAAAAGCAAAAACTGGACTTGCCCATCATAACCGCCATCTATAAAATCCTTTGGGAAGGACATGATCCGGCAGAGGCCTTTAAGGAAATTGAAAAGATATTAGTCTAATTCGCCAACCAGAAAAAATCGCTCGCAATACCATCTGCAAAAAATTTGGCCTCCTTACTTAAGGTATAACCATCGGGGGTGGCAATTAATTTTCCTTCTTTTGCAAATTGCACAGCGATAGTTTTGGCATGATTTTCATACACTGCGCCAAATTCATTTTTAATTTTTTCAAAAGAGAAGCCTTCCATTTTTCTCAACGCAATCATCATGTATTCATTGAATTGAGTAGGAATTTGCAATGCCTCTATTTCTGCGGGCACCGTTTTATTTTTGATAGATTGAAAATACAATTGGTTGTTGGCTAAATTCCATTGCCTGGAATGAACATTGTAAGAATGTGCAGCTGGTCCTAAACCTAGATAAGGCACTCCATTCCAATAATTGCTATTGTGTTTGCTTCTTTGATTTGGTTTGGAAAAATTAGAAATTTCGTAATGTTCCCAACCAGCATGGTCCAAACTGTTCACTATTAAATTAAATTGCCTTGCTTGTTGTGAAGTATCTACCGCTTCCATGGTCTTCTTTTGAATCATGGTGTGTAGCGCAGTCTTTTCTTCTACGGTCAAAGCATAGCAAGAAATATGGGGAATCTCATAATTTAATAAAATCTCGAGGTCGGCACGAAGGTCTTGGTCCGTTAAATGGGGGGTCCCATAAATTAAATCTGCACTAATATTACTAAAGCCTGCAGCTTTCGCATTTTGGATGGACTGGTGTGCTTGTGTTGTACTATGGGCCCGATTCATCCAGGCCAATGACTGGGGTTGAAAACTTTGAATGCCAATGCTTAGTCGGTTGATGCCGATGCTTAACCAATCTTCTGCTTTTTCTAAAGACAAATCATCAGGATTGGCTTCTAAAGTAAATTCAAGCTCCTGAGCGAAGTCGAAATTGTCCTTGAGCTTAGTATAAATGGATTGGATGGCTTCTTTGCTTAAAAGGGAAGGCGTGCCACCTCCAAAATATAAGGTTTCAATTTTGCCATTGAGGTATTTTTGTTGCAATTCAATTTCAAGCAGCAGTGCTTCGGTAAATTCATCGATGTACTTGGTCTGCGTAGAAAAATGAAAATTACAATAGTGGCAGGCTTTTTTGCAAAAAGGAATATGTATGTAGATGCCTGACATAAGAAGGATTGGGGAACAAAGCTAGCCATTAGTTACTAATTCTGCATTAGGATACTTATTTTTGTAGTAGATGTGGACAATACTAAAAAAAGGGGCTTGGATCATAGGTGGATGTATCCTTTTGAGTGCTTTTACTCAAAAAGACACTTTTTTGCTACAAAATGACGGGGCAAGCAATCTAATGGATACCCTGCTTAAAAAAGACAGCTTGTTGATCAAGTATGTACCCATCATTCCTAAATCTTTTGAAAGTTCAGATGCTTGGTTTATTCAATCTAATCACAACTTAAAAACCGATTCTACTTTTAATAGTTTAAAAGATTACAAAGAGTATTTCAGCAATCGAAAAAAAGCCTTTCAATTGTATTTTAAAAATGCACTAAGCAATAATGATAATCAAGTAATTTATAAAATCGAACAAAGATATTCTTTGCCAGATAAGGATTTTTTATTTTATATGATTGTGGGTATACTTTTTTTATATGGCTTTATCAATACCATCTACCCTCAATATTTTCCAAAACTATTGAGTCAGTTTAGTCAGTCCACCCTTCGGATGATTCAAAACAGAGAACAACTCTTGCAAAACGGCTTTGCTTCTTTGACCTTAAATATCTGCTTTATTTTAAGTTTTTCCTTAATGGCCAACTTGCTCATTTTTAATCAACATTTGCTTCCTATTTCTTTTTGGCAGGGGTATGTGTACCTTCTCCTTTTTTTTTCAAGCCTGTATCTTGGCAAATACATTTGTTTAGAAATAGCTGGTTCGGTTTTTAATACTAAGGAGTTGGTGAAATCCTATATTTTTATCGTTTTTATGGTCAATAAGGTATTGGGATTTTTGCTGGTCCCCTTTGTCTTAATTTTAGCCTTTGCCAAGCCAATCTACTATACTGTAGCCATTTACGGTGCTGCAGGCGTGGCTATTTTATTGTTGCTTTACAGGTATTTATTTTCAATAACATCTGTTAGGAATAAATTACATTTATCCTCCTTTCATTTTTTTCTTTACCTTTGTGCTTTCGAAATATTACCTCTTTTAATTTTGTATAAATTGGTAGTTCAGTATTTTGGCGGAACCTACTAATTTTCAAAGTGTAAAACGGAAAAGAAATGAGTGAAGAGAAAAAAACAGCAACCAAGACGACCAAAAAAATATTGATTTCACAGGCGCGTCCAGAAAGTGAAAAATCTCCCTACTTTGATTTAGAAAGGAAGCACAAAGTTTCTTTACATTTTCATCCATTGATTGAACTTATTGGAATTCCTTCCAAAGATTTTAGAAAAAATAAAATAGACATCGCCACTTTTTCTGCAGTAATTTTTACCAGCAAACATGCCATTGACCATTTTTTCAGAACCTGTGATGAATTAAAACTAAGCATAAGTCAAGACACCAAATATTTTTGTGTTACAGAGTCGGTCGCCTTGTATTTGCAAAAATTTATCATGTACCGTAAACGCAAAGTATTTTTTGGGGCAGATGGTACCAATAAGAAATTGTTTGATGTATTAAATAAGCATAAAGGCAATGAAAAATTCCTTTATGTGTGTAGCGAAAATCAACAAGACAATGAAATTGTTGGCTGGCTAAAAGAGCACGACTGCAGTTATGATTTAGGGTATATGTATAGAACTGAATTCAGTGATATTAAAAAAGTGCTCTTAGAACATAATTTTGATGTCATCTGTTTATTCACCCCAAGTGGCTTGAAGAGTTTCTTACAAAATAAACCCGACTTCAAACAAAATGGTACTGCCATTGGCGCCTTTGGCTCTAGCACCTGCAAAGCAGTAGAAGAGGCAGGCTTTGCTTTACACATTAAAGTGCCAAGTCCTCAAACACCAAGTATGATCGCAGGCTTGGATCAATTTCTTTCCTCCAATAGTAAAAAGAAATAAATAAATTGCATTCAAATGAATGCAAATCCTCCATTTACCAATCAGCTCATTCACGAGAGCAGTCCTTACTTATTACAACATGCCCATAACCCGGTCCACTGGATGCCTTGGTCCGAATCGCTTTTTGATTTAGCCAAAGCGCAAAACAAACCTATTTTATTAAGTATTGGCTACGCGGCTTGTCATTGGTGTCATGTGATGGAAAGAGAAAGTTTTGAGTCCGAAGAAGTGGCCGCCTATATGAATGCGCATTTTATCAATGTAAAAGTAGACAGAGAAGAACGTCCCGATGTGGACCATATTTATATGGATGCATTGCAAGCCATGACCGGTGCAGGAGGCTGGCCTTTAAATATGTTTTTATTGCCCAATGGGAAGCCTTTTTATGGGGGTACGTACTTTCCACCCATCCCCATGCATCAAAGAGCTTCTTGGATGGAGGTCTTAAAAGGGGTGCAAGCAGCGTATGAAAATCAACCAGAAAAATTAATTGAGCAATCGGAAAATTTAACCAACCATATTACTGCAGCTGGGAAAAATACAGTGAGTAGTATTTTAGAGAATGAAGAATTGGCCAGCAAAGAAGAAATTGCTTTGATGGCCAATAGACTTTTACAAAATGCAGATACCCAGTGGGGTGGTTTTGGTGCAGCGCCAAAATTTCCTCAAACTTTTTCTATTCAATTTTTATTTCGGAATTATTTTTTAAATCAAGATCAATCCTCCGTAGTGCATGGGCTTAGGTCATTGGACAAAATGATACAAGGTGGAATTTACGATCATTTGGGCGGTGGCTTTTCAAGGTATAGTACAGATGTACAATGGCAGGCACCGCATTTTGAAAAGATGCTTTATGACAATGCTTTGTTACTTACTGTTTTGGCAGAAGCTTACCAGCTCACTAAAAAAGAAAATTATAAATTGGTTATGAAAGCCACCATTCAATTTTTAGACAGAGAGTTGGCCAATGAAGCGGGCGGCTATTTTGCCGCATTAGATGCAGACAGTGAGGGTGTGGAAGGAAAGTTTTATACCTGGACTTATGAAGAAATTAAAGCGCAGGTTGACCCTGCCATTTTTGAAGAATTTTGTCAGCATTACCAAATTACAGCAGCAGGCAATTGGGAACATACCAATATACTTTGGACGCAAAATATAGAGGAAGGAGGCAATGAATTAAATTTTGAAAAAGCAAGAAAAAAATTATTTGCAGTGCGCGCGAAAAAAATTAGGCCAGCCTTAGATTATAAAATTATTTTGTCTTGGAATAATTTAATGGTCATTGCTTTATGTAAAGTATACGCAGCCCTTGGAGATGAAAAATTTAAAAATAAGGCCATAGTGACAATGCAATGGTTAGAATTGAATTTATATGATGCCCAAGAAAATTATTTTTACCATACGTATACTAAGGGCTTGACCAAGGCCAATGCTTTTTTAGAAGATTATGCAAGTTTGATTCAAGCTTATATTCAATTACAAATCATTACGGGAGATATTAGTTATTTAGCAAAAGCAAAAAAATGGACGGACTATGTACAAGCCCATTTTATGGATGAAGACCAATTGTTTTTTTACTATACGGCCAATTACCAAAAAGACATCATCCTTCGAAAAAAAGAATTGTATGACGGTGCTCAGCCAAGTGCCAATGCCATGATGTGTTCTAACTTATTCTATTTGGGACAGGTTTTTGAGCAAAGTCAATGGGTCAATCAATCTAAAGCAATGGTGAGCGCAATGAAAAAAATGATGGTACAATATCCCAATTCCTATAGCTATTGGGCCCAATCTTTTAGTCAAATGGCGGTGGGCATGGTGGAATTGGTTTGTGTGGGAGAAATGGCGCTAAATGGACTGAATAGGGTATTGTCTAAGTTTTTGCCTCATCATTTGATACTTTTTACAACGAAAGAAGCGGAGGCTATTTTGATGACAAAAGGAAAGCAAAACATTGATAATCAATACTATATATGTCGAAACAAGCGTTGTTTGGCACCAATTATGGAGCTAAATGAATTTTTAGCAAATATCTAACAACTAATGAATTAATTTGCAACCCTTGATTAAGGGTTCTAAATCATTGATTTCCACTACAAAATTTGAAATAATTGTTTTAAAAAATAAAATTTAATTCCATTTTTTTCGTTCTAAGTAGAACTAGGAGTTAGGTTAAAAAATTGATATGATAAAAAAATTATATAAAGTCAGGTTTAAATTTCCAATCATTGTACTAAGTATCATGATGGGGGCCTTGTTCATCATGGCTTTTGAATCCCAAAAAGGGAGTCCAAAATTCAATTCAGATCCTGCACATACGGTCTTTGTTCCTGGAGGTTCCTTCTACATGGGAGCCAGCGATGAGCAAATTGACAATTCAATGGTCAATCGTAAAAAATTAGTCTCTGTTCAAAGCTTTTGGATGGACCGAACCGAAATCACGAATGAGCAGTATAGAAAATTCGTAAGCTATGTAAGCGACTCATTAAAATATTTGGCGGTATATCTAGGTGGAATCAATCAAACAGAAGATACCATTAAAGTGGATTGGAACCGTGCGCAAAGAATCAATTTAAATAGTAAGGCAGTTATAGAAAAATTAAATGAATTGCTATTAAGTCCGGACAATCGTTACAAAGGGAAAATTGGCATTGATCCAACTAAACTAATTTATAAATATTCTTTTATAGATTTGAAAGCAGCTGCATTGGCTTCTAGATCTTTAGAACTTCCTTTAAGTGATTTTATGGTGACCAAGGAAGAACCCGTGTATCCAGACACTTTAGTTTGGATGCGTGATTTTTCTTATTCCTATAATGAGCCTTTAACACGTATGTATTTTTCTCATCCTTCTTACAATGAATATCCAGTGGTGGGGGTTACTTGGAAACAAGCCACTGCTTTTTGTCATTGGAGAACCAATAACAGCGATTATTATAATGGGAAACCTGGGCGTACTGATATGAAGATTGACGGCATTTTTCGTTTACCTACAGAAGCAGAATGGGAATATGCAGCAAGAGGCAGTTCAAAAGCAAATGCCATGTATCCATGGGGTTCACCCTATACCAGAACAAAAGAAGGTCGTTTGTTGGCCAACTTTAAACCAGGTAGAGGAGACTATTTTGGCGGCAGTACAAAAGCAGATAATATTTATACCACCAAGGTGAAATCATACGCTGAAAACGGCTATAAACTTTTTGACATGGCGGGTAATGTAGCAGAATGGACCAGCTCTATTTTCTATGAAGGCGGTTACAATTTCGTGGGTGATTTTAGTCCAGACTTGCAATACAATGCCAAAGACGAGGATCCAATATTAATGAAACGTAAAGTCATTAGAGGTGGTTCTTGGAAAGACATTGCCTACAATTGTCAAGTAAGTACAAGAAATTATGAATACCAAGATACCGCTAAATCCTATATTGGATTCAGATGTGTCTTATCTATGGCGCCAAGAATTAATTAAACAAAGCGCATCAATTAAACTTTATTTAAAAACTAATAAATTTCCAAAATGTCAAATTCTATTTCTCCAAAAACCAATAAAATCATCAATGTAGTTTTTTCATTGGGAGCAGCAGTGGTCATTATTGCAACATTGGCTAAAATTTTACATCTTGGATGGGCAGATTATGCTTTGATTCTTGGCTTTATTACGGAAGCGGTCATCTTTACCATTTATGCATTTTTGCCTCCGCCTGAAGTAGGCGATTCCACCCATGCGCCTCAAACGGGTGCGGTGGATTCTGTGATGGCGCATTTAGAAGCAGCCAAATTAGATGGTGCAGCCTTTGAAAAATTAAGTAGTAGTTTCCAACGCTTAAATGATACAGCCATGTATTTGGGTGATTTGGCAGAGATGTCAAAGTCTAGCAAAGACTTTACACACAATACCAAGGATGCGGCCATTGCTTTGGGTTCTATCAAAGAGGCAGCAGCAGGAGTTTCTACTAATTTAGGCAGCTTTGCATTGGCCACCGATGGGGTTAAAAATTTGAACGATCAATTTCAAATGATGAGCAAAAGCATGGAGGCCATGAATACCTATTACAGCAAATTGGCTGAAGCATCCAATGCCATGTCTAGTTCCGCACAAGATGCCATTAGAGCCAAAGAGCAAATTGCTTTGCTGGCAGATAATTTAACCAAATTGAATCAAGTGTATGGCAATATGATTATTGCAATGCAAGGACGTTAATTGTATTTTAAAATCATTTTACTTTATTAAAAACTAGTATACATGTCATTACCTAAGGAGCCGAGGCAGAAAATGATCAACATCATGTACATTGTGTTGACTGCTTTGTTGGCATTAAATGTATCTAGCGAAATTTTGAATGCATTCAAAACCATTGATCAAAGTTTGGCCAATGCGAATGATATTATCGAACGCAAGAATTCAGATATTTATAAATCTTTACAGAAAAAATTAGCTGATCCGAAAACTGCAGAAAAAGCAGCCATCTGGGCGCCCAAGGCGGAGAAGGCACATGGCTATGCAGATGAAATGTTCAATTACATAGCAGGATTAAAAAAAGAATTGAAACAAGCTTCTGGTTTGAAAATTAAAGACGGCAAAGAAGAATACAAAGAAGATGATTTAGAAGCGACGACTAGGTTGTTTTTAAATTATAAAAGTGGAGAAACAAGAAGTCAAGAGTTGTTCAAGAAATTAGTTCAATTCAAAGCAGATTTAGCTGCTATTGATCCTGCTATTGAAAAAGAAGTCTTACCTAATTTGCCGCTTGATTTAAGAATTCCAGAAACAAAAAGTATTGCAGGTAAAACCGATTGGGGCTATGCCTATTTTAATATGACGCCAACTGTGGCCGCAGTGACCATCTTAACTAAATTTCAAAATGACATTCGAAACAGTGAAGCGCAGGTAGTGGAGTATTGTCATAAAGAAATTGGAGAAGTAGAATTAATTTATGACCAGTTCAATGCCTTTGCAGCTTCCAATTCTCAATATCTAATGTCTGGAGAAGAGCTAATCATTACAGCTGGTGTAGGTGCATTTAGCAGTGCCGCAAAGCCTACCATCACCATTGATGGCAATACAGTCCCCATTACAGCGGATGGTTCTGCTGTATATAAAACAACCGCAGGTGCGCCAGGGTCTAGTGTAAAAAGAGTACGTATCTCTTTTGTAAAGCCTAATGGAGAAACGGCAATTATAGAAAAAGATGTGAAGTATACCGTTGGTACCCCAGTTGGTTTAGTGGTATCAACAGATAAAACAAGGGTATTTTATAAAGGCTTAGATAATCCATTAACGATTACAGGGGGTGGTGGTGCAGAAAATATCAATGTGGCTGTGGAAGGAGCGGGTTCAACTATTAGCAAAGCAAGTGCTGGGCAATATATTGTAAAGTGCTCGCAGTTGGGAAATGTATTAGTGAATGTGAATAGCGGCAAGTATGCTCAAAAAATTTCTATACCAGTTAAAAGAGTACCAGACCCTATCGCCATTGTCGGCGGAAGCGCTGGAGGTAATATGCCTGCGAACAAGTTTAGAGTTCAACAAGGGGTGATTGCAGATTTAAGAGATTTTGTATTTGAAGGCATTAAATTCAATGTAGTTTCTTTTATCGTAGTAGCTACTGGCAAAGGTTTTGAAGAAGCCGAAGTAACAGAAGTCAATGGGGCAGCTTTTGCTGGAGGTGCACAAGCATTGATTAGAAGATGCCAACCTGGAACGACGGTTACCATTGGAGAAATCAAAGTGACAGAGCCCGGCGGAGGAACTAGAAAATTAGATCAAACAATTACTTTTATTTTACAATAATTTTGATTTCGATATTACTTGTAAAAAAAGGTCAATTTAAAATATAGAAAATGAAAAAACTGATTAGTCCTATTTGCTTTTTATTGGGAGGACTTTTATTGGGTACCGCTGGACAAGCGCAATTCAATTATAAGAAAAAAGCTGGCCCTGCCACTACTAATAATGCTAAAGATACAGTAGCCCCAGCTCCAGTAGAAGCTCCTGTGGTCAGTAAAACCACTTCGGTGCCAGATCCAAATGTAAAGCCAAGTAAGTCTATTGATACTACTTTAGTGGGTGGTTTTAATGCTAATCCAAAAAAGAGTTTAAGAAACAATTATGGTTTTTCTTCTGGCAATACCTCTAAAAAATCTACACAGGCAAGAACCCCTGTCAATTATCAAAATTTGAGAGAGGAAGACGCTTTATTTAGTGAATTTGTTTGGGAAGAAGTGGATGGTCGTGAAAAAATTAATAGACCCTTTATTTATCAAGCTTATGATGACAATGGTGATCAACGCTTTTTTGCCATCTTGCTAAGGGCTATAGAAAATGATGGTGTAGTGCCATTTTCAGCAGAAGGTGGCGACGACCGTTTTACCAAGCCACTCAATTTAGATGATGTGAATGCGATGTTGAAAGGAAGTTTGGATACCCAATTGGTACAAAATGTAAACAATCCAAACGTATTTGATACCAGTATCATATACAATACCAAACTAGCGCCAAATCCAGATTCTATCTATACTTTTAGATTAAAAGAGCAATTTATTTTTGATAGCAAAACAAGTAGAATGTATTGCAGAATCATTGGTATCGCACCCGTGGCAACCATTGTGATTAACAATAAGCCGGTGAAGAGAACTTTATTTTGGATCTACTATCCTGAACTTAGAAATAGTTTGGCCAAGCATGAAGTTTACAACCCTAGAAATATATCCAGCAGAATTACTTGGGAGGAATTATTTGAAAGCAGATATTTCAATGGCTATGTGGTCAAATCTACCTTAGACAATTACAACGATAAGATGTTGAATTCCTTATTTTCAGATCCAAAAAGAAGATTGTTGGAGGGAGATAAAATCAAACAGAAAATTTTTGATTACGAGCAAGACAGATGGGTGTATTAATCCTTTTGTTGAGCAAAAGCTTGTTTTAATAGATTTGCTTTTTTAGCCCCAATAATTTCTGTCAACAGTTCTATTTTTGCTTCTTTAATTTTTTGAACAGATTTGAAATAAACCAATAATAGGTCCTTGGTTTTAGGGCCAATGCCCACAATCTCATCCAAACTATTTTCAAGCGCCCCTTTGGATCTTTGGCTTCGGTGAAACTGAATGCCAAAGCGATGCACTTCGTCACGGATAGTACGCACTAGTTTATGCGCTGGACTATTCCAATTCAATTGTATGGACTGTGCATCTCCAGGAAAAAATAATTCTTCTAAGTTTTTTGCTAGGCCAATGGTGGTCACCTGATGTTCAATACCCAAGCTAGCAAGGGCTTCTAGCGCTGCATTCAATTGCCCTTTTCCCCCATCAATAACAATAAGTTGAGGTAGACTTTGTTTTTTCTCCAATACCGAAGTATATCTTCTAAATACGGTTTCTTTCATGCTGGCAAAATCGTCAATACCCACCACCGATTTAATATTAAATTTTCGGTACTCTGATTTACTGGGAAGGCCATTTTTAAAGCAGACCATGGCAGATACAGGGTAAGCGCCTTGAATATTAGAATTATCAAAACATTCAATGTGCACTGGTAGTTGGTTTAAATGAAGTAAGGTTTTTAATTCCTCTAAAATGATATTTTCTTCTTTATTTTCTATGGCCAACAAGGCTTGTTTTTGCAACCACTCCTTTATGGCATAGTCTGCATTTTTTTGTGACAACAACAACAAATGTTCTTTGTCTCCTTGTTTGGGTAATGTATATTTTACGCCCGGCAATTGATCCTCTAATTCAAAAGGAACAATAATTTCCTTGGCAGTGGATTGTAGATTATTTCTAAAATAATGAATGGCAAAGGCTAGGATGGCTTCTTTGGTTTCTTCTAAAGGAACGCTAAGGGGCAAGATATGTGTTTGAATGATTCGGCCTTCTTGTACCATTAAATAACTGATATAGGCTTGGTCTTGTTCATAGGCAATGCTAAAAACATCGATAGGGGCCAGTTGTTTAATGTAGACCACCGATTTGGTTTGGTAATTTTCTAGTTCTTCAATTTTTCTTCTGGTGAGGTCGGCTTTTTCAAAAGCTAGTTCTCCAGCCTCCTGCAGCATGGTCGTTTTGAGTGTCTGCAATACAGGCTTGATATTGCCCTTCAATAAAAAATTTACTTGTTCAATAGAAGCGTCATAAGCTTCTTGGCTTTGCAATCCTTCACAAGGCCCCAGACAATTACCTAAATGGTATTCCAAACAAACTTTAAACTTGCCTAGGGCAATATTTTTTTTATTAAGTGGAAGGGTGCAGGTTCTAAGTGGAATGGTTTGTTTGATATGGTCGATCAGTTCTCTCACAGCGAGCCCACTAGTGAATGGGCCAACATAAGTAGATCCATCTTTAATTTTTCGACGACTATAAAATACGCGTGGAAAAGCTTCTTTTTTGATGACAATGTAGGGATAGGTTTTATCGTCTTTTAAATTAATATTGTATTTGGGTTGATAATTTTTGATCAACTCGTTTTCTAAAATAAAGGCATCGTGTTCGGAGTCCACGAGTGTAAATTGTATGTCTTTAATTTTCTGAACCAGCTCTATTGTTTTTTGGGAGTCCTGTGTGGCCAAAAAGTAAGAGCTTACCCTTTTTTTAATATTCTTAGCCTTACCCACATACAGGAGTTGGCCCTTTTCATCAAAATACTGATAAATACCAGGGTTGGAGGGTAGACTAGACTGTATTTGTTTAAACTGCTCTTTTTCCATATTCGCTAGGGCGTTCACAAAAATACTTTATATTTTTGTGTCATGGAATTATCTGTAAATATACCCGCCCTTCTTTTTCCGGCTATTAGCCTCATTATGTTGGCCTATACCAATCGGTTTTTAGCCCTTTCCAATAGGGTGAGGGTCCTGCATGATAAATACCAACAACAGGAGCAGCGCCAGATCATTTTTGGGCAAATTAAGAACCTAAAATACCGAATTAAGCTGATTCAAAACATGCAAACCTATGGGGTAGCGACCTTGCTCTTATCTATTGTTTCTATGTTTTTTATTTTTATTCAATACCAAGCTCTGGCTAAAATAGTTTTTGGCATTAGTTTGGTTACTTTTTCTATCTCCATTTTTTTATCACTAATTGAAATCAGATTAAGTACAAAGGCCATTGAATTGGAATTGAGTGACATGGAGGGGCTAGAGGATCCCACGGTAATGGAATACCTTAGAAAGAAATTTGATCGAGAGTAATTTTTATAGCTGTATTTAATTCGAAGCCCTTCTTTCTCCAATTTGTTGACGCCACATGGCATAGTACAATCCTTTTTCCAACAACAAAGAATCATGGGTGCCTTGTTCAATCACTTGGCCTTTTTCTAAGACATAAATTCTAGTGGCATGAATGATGGTACTCAATCGATGCGCAATCATGATGGTAATTTGTTCTCTTTCTGCCGAAAGTTGTCGGATGGTATCGGTGATGGATTCTTCTGTAATACTATCTAATGAGGAAGTAGCTTCATCAAATATAAGTAGGTGCGGATGTCTTAATAAAGCACGCGCGATAGACAATCTTTGCTTTTCGCCACCGCTTAATTTCAAACCACCTTCTCCAATTAAAGTATCTAGGCCATTGCCCCCCTTGTCTAAAATATTACTACAACTTGCCTTAGTCAAGGCCAACAACATTTCTTCTTTGGTGGCATTCGGCGCGACAAAGGCTAAATTTTCTGTGATAGTACCTGCAAACAATTGCGTATCCTGGGTCACAAAACTAATTTGATTTCTTAGTTCATTCATATTGATCTGATGGGTATCTACGCCATTGACCAATATTTTTCCTTCCTGTGCTTCATACAAGCCTACCAATAATTTTACCAACGTACTTTTGCCAGCCCCCGAAGGCCCAACAAAGGCAATAGTTTCACCTCTCTTGGCTTCAAAACTGATGTCAGCAATGGCTTTGAAATTGGCCGTTTGGTGTTGAAAACCAACATGTGCAAAAGCTAAGTTTTCGATGGTACCCATGGCCACTGGATTCGCAGGAATTTGCTCTGTGGGCTTTTTCATGAGGGCATCAAAATTGTTCAAAGAAGCTTCTGTTTCTCTGTAACTCATAATGATGCTACCAATTTCTTGCAATGGTCCAAATATAAAGAAGCTGTAAAATTGCAAAGAAATTAATTGACCAACCGTTAAAATCTCTTTAAAAATTAACCACATCAAAGTAAAAGTGATCACCTGTCTTAGAAAGTTCACCATGGTGCCTTGTACAAAACTTAAAGAGCGAATATTTTTTACTTTTTTTAATTCTAAGGCAAGAATTTTATAAGTATTATTATTTAATCTATTGATTTCCTGCGTGGTTAAGCCTAGGCTTTTTACTAGTTCAATATTGCGTAAACTTTCAGTGGTAGTGCCTGCTAGAGTAGTGGTTTCTTTGACAATATTTTTTTGAATGACTTTAATTTTCTTACTTAATAAATTGGTCACATAAGCAATCATGCTGGCGCCTCCTATATAAATTGGAATGATGGACCAATGCAATCTTGTGGCATACACAGAAACAAAGATCACACTAACAATGATTCCAAAAAGTACATTCACAACATAGCTGATGAATTTTTCACAATCAGCCCTTGCCTTGGTTAGAATACTTAGTGTTTCTCCACTTCTTTGGTCCTCAAATGCTTGGTAAGGCAATTGCATGGAATGTCTTAATCCATCTGTAAAAAGGGCAGCACCAAATTTTTGAATGATCACATTGACCGTATAGTCTTGAAATGCTTTAGCAATTCTACTGACCATGGCCGTACCCACCAATAACAATAACATATTGCTCACGCCCCATAAAAATTCTGACTGACTGCGGTGTTCGCCCGCTTTGCTTAGTAAAGGGCTTTTGGCAAAATCATCAATCAAACGACCAAAGATCATCGGGTCAAATAAGGAAAAAGTTTGGTTAATGGCAGCCAATATAAAGGCTAAAAATACCAAGCCTTTAAAGGGCTTGATGTATTGGATCAATATTTTCATAGTCAAGTAATTGTAATGGGGCCAAAGGTAATAAATCTACCTTGTTTTAGGGCAATTTCTGCGCTTATCCACGAGCTGTTGAAAACTGAATTGGCCATTTATAGTAGTTCTAGCGCTAATACAATAATTTAACAGTACAGAATTGAATCATTTGTAAATATTTTTTTATGCTTTGGAGAAAATTCAATGGTGAAAAAATTGTACTTCCTATTAAAGAAGCAGTGAAGCAAGCAATTATTACCGAGTCTGAAAAGAAAACAAAATTAAAAGTTTGCATTGGCACAGACAGTCAAGTCAAAGCCAATATTACAGAATTTGCCACCGTAATTGTATTTCTAAGAGAACATAACGGAGGTTTTATGTACATCCATAACGATAAGACTACACAAAAATATCACCTTAAAGAAAGAATGTTAATGGAAGTGGCTAAAAGTATTGAAATTGCTTATGAGCTTTGTGATCTTTTTATTGAACACAATATAGAAATGGAAGTGCATGCCGACATCAATACCAATCCGCAATTCAAAAGTAATGATGCTTTGAAAGAAGCCATGGGCTATATTTTAGGAATGGGCTTTGCTTTTAAAGCAAAACCAGAAGCATTTGCAAGTAGTTGCTGTGCTGATAAAGCAGTGAATTAATTTAAAGCCCTTCTGCGTCTAATTTATTGTATTGGTCTATGCATGCCAACACTTCGTCTACGCCGGTTCTTTTTTCTGCACTCGTTACAAAACCTTGTGGTAAATAGGGCAATATTTCATTTAACGCATCAAAGAATAATTTTACATTACGAGTCACTACACCAGGCTTTTCTTTATCAGATTTGGTGAATATAATGGTATAGGGAATTTCCCATTTGAACAATTGTTGTACAAAAGCAATGTCTATTTTTTGTGGTGTATGTCGGCTATCAATTAAAACAAAAACCCTACTTAGGTTTTCTCTTTTTCTTAAGTAATTTTCAATCATTTGTTCCCATCTTCTTCGGCTGCTTTGAGCCACTTTGGCAAATCCATAGCCTGGCAAATCCACAATATACCATTTGTCTTGTTTGCCTTTGGCCACACTCATGCTGGTGATTTCAAAATGGTTGATCAGCTGTGTTTTACCGGGTGTGCCAGAGGTTTTGGCTAAGTTGTTTTGGGAGCACAATGCATTGATGATGGAAGATTTACCCACATTACTTCGCCCTATAAAGGCATATTCAGGCGCTTTTAAATCAGGACATTGATCAAAACTAGGACTAGAGATGACATAAGTAGCTTTTACAATTTTCATAGGGCTGGGTGAAGTTTCCTTATTTAGCAGCGCCTGCTGGACTTGTAGGTTTTTTTAATATAAGACTATCCGCAGGGTAATTAGCTTTCAATGTATCCATAATATTTTGACACCAATTAGTTAAAGTTGCTTTTTCAGCTTCTGTTAATTTTGCTTCAGTATGAATAATAGTATAAGAAGTTAGTGGCATTTCACCTTCTTTAATTTGTTCAATCACTTCTTCTAATTTATGATTTTGCTTGGCTAATCTATAACCAGCAAATTCGTTCAGATTAAAATGTCTTTTACCATCTTTCACATGGTCGGCAGTCCAATAGCCGATGGGCTGGATGGCAGTGTACCATGGATAATTGGTTTTATTGGTATGACAATCTGCACAAGCCTTGTCAAATACTAATTTTACACTATCGGACATAGGGTAGATAGTGGTGATGTCTTTGGTAGTATCACCAGATAAGTTTTGCTCAGGGCGTATAAACTGCATGGCGATTAATACAATCAGCAGTCCAATTAAAATTTTCTTTATCATGATATTTGTTTTATTGAATATTGAAATTGGACCAATATTCAGGCGATTGGTTTAATCTAAATCCTCTATAGCAAAGGTATCATTAAAGTAGGAATATATTTTTTAAATAAGCACTTTCCCAGTCATTTCCTTAGGAATAGGCACTTGCATCATAGTTAAAATAGTAGGGGCTAAATCGCCCAATTTACCTGCTTTAATAGGTCCTTTCCAATCCTTGTCTATGATAAAGAAAGGCACTAAGTTGGTGGTATGCGCCGTATTGGGACTACCATCTTCATTGATCATATAATCGGCATTGCCATGGTCTGCGGTTAAGAAAATAGTGTAGCCATTTTTCAAACCAGCGTTCACCACTTCTTTCACACAGGCATCTACAGTTTCTACCGCTTTTACAACGGCAGTAAAAATACCTGTATGCCCTACCATATCTGCATTGGCGAAATTCAAACAAATAAAATCGGGATGTCCTGCATTGATTTCGGGCAATAATTTATCTATTAATTCTTTAGCACTCATTGCTGGTTGTAAATCATAGGTAGCTACCTTGGGTGAAGCAGCCATGATTCTTGTTTCGCCTTCAAAAGGTTGTTCTCTGCCTCCGCTAAAGAAAAAAGTCACATGCGGGTATTTTTCTGTTTCAGCAATTCGAATTTGTTGTTTATTGTTTTGTGCTAACACATCACCCAAGGTATTGACTAAGTTGTCGTTTTCAAAAATGACCTGGACGTTTTTAAAAGTTTCATCGTACTTGGTCATGGTGGTATAATGCACTTTCAATTTTTTCATTCCAAATTCAGGAAAATCTTTTTGAGTCAATACTTCTGTGATTTCTCTGCAACGATCGGTTCTAAAATTATAACACAATACAGCATCTCCTTCTTGAATAGTGGCAATGGGTTGACCATTTTCTAGAAGGATGGTTGGTTTGATAAATTCATCTGTTATACCATTGGCATAATTCTCTTTGATGGCAGCAATGGCTGTCAAAGCAGTGGGGCCTTCTCCTCTGGCCAAGGCATCGTAGGCTAACTTTACTCTTTCCCACCTTTTATCTCTATCCATGGCATAATACCTGCCACTTACGGTGGCAATTTTGCCTACACTGGCCGCTAAATGTTTTTCTACATTTTCAACAAAACCTAAACCGCTTTTGGGATCTGTGTCTCTTCCATCGGTAAATGCATGAATGAATACTTTAGATAATCCATGGGATTTACAAATTTCGCATAGTGCTTTTAAATGTGAAGTATGTGCATGTACGCCACCATCACTTACCAAACCCAACAAATGCAGGGGCTTGTTATTTTCTTTAGCATATTGAATGCTGTTCAATAAGGTGGGGTTATTGGCTAGTTCACCATCTTTAATGGCTACATTAATTCTTTGTAATTCCTGGTACACAATTCTCCCTGCGCCTAAATTCAAATGTCCCACTTCGCTATTGCCCATTTGCCCATCAGGCAAGCCTACTTCTTCTCCACAAGTCACCAAGGTTGTATTGGGATACTGCGCGTATAAGCTTTGAACAAAGGGAACATGGGCTTGTTGAATTGCATCTGCTTTTGGAATCAAGCCCAATCCCCATCCATCCATGATCACTAATATTACTTTTTTTGACATTTTCTTACCTTATTTTAGCTGTAACTTTGTTTTTTATCCTCGATTACCACAAAGTTTCAAAATACTAGGCAGATTACAAACTTTATACTGTTATAATAAGAAAAAAATGAGCAAAAGAGCGAAATCAAATACCTACAGCCAAAATAGCTCCCCTTTAGTGTATAGTACTAATCCAGATTATAGGCGCCCAGAAGAAGCAGTATCAGCAATTACTTTAGCGCCGGCGGATCAGCCCTTAAAGGTTGTTTTAGAAACCAAACAACGTGCTGGTAAAACAGTATGCATCGTACTTGGATTTGTTGGCGATGAAGAAGCTATGAATACTTTAGGCAAGGCTTTAAAAAATCATTGCGGAACAGGAGGGTCTGTAAAAGACGGAGAAATTATCATACAAGGAGACCATCGTCAAAAAATAATACAATACTTGAATTCAAAGGGCTATAAAAAAGCCAAGCTCTAAAAATAAACTTCTAAGTTTAATTTTGTTTTTAATTCTGTGATTAAAGGGTACTGTGCGGCCATACGTTCATATTTTTGTTTGCTATTCAAACTTAAATGAAGTGGTACATCTTCTTTTTCACCAGCGGCTACTAAAATATTAAATTGAATGGCCCTGTTGTGAAAACTGCCCCATACTTTTTCTAATAAATTCATGCGTTCTTGTTCCACGAATTTTTGCGCAGTCAATGCGGGCACCGTAATGGTGAAATGGGTTTCATCCTCTATGCTCAATTGTGCAAATTTAAAAGTACCGGCAGCAGAATGTTTCAATGCAGTTTCTAAATGCAGCGTGTATTCCTCCCAGCAGTTTCTTAACAATTCCATATTCAATGGAAGTGATTCAATCACTTCTTCAATTTCATATTTCTCCCCGTATTTCTTTTGTAAAACAGCCAGCAGGTTTTTTTTATTTCCATCTGCAGTTGGCAAATTGGCCTCTATTTTTGTAGCGGCATTAGTTTCAATTGTTGAAGGTGCGGAAGGGTTAGGCGCTTTTTCTATCTTAGCAGTGTTTGATTTGACCATTGGCTGATCGGGCTGCTTATTCAATGATGGGGCTTGCTCGATCATCAATTTAGCTTCCTGGTTGACTACAATATTGCTTAGCGGAAGAATTTTTTTAAGCCGAATAGGGTAGTGACTATCAATTAGTTTTTTTTTTACAACTTGGCTATCTTCCATGCTTAGTTCAATGGCTTGTTGTAAAAAATTAAGTTTGATGATGGCCATTTCTACATGCAATCTTTTGTTTCGAGCCATCTTGAATTGAATCTCTGCCTCATTTAATAAATTCAAGGCACTGACTAAATAGGGTGTACTTATATCCGCTGCAGTGCTAACATATTGTTCTCTCCAACCTTCAATAGATTCTAGTAATTTGGCACTGGCAGGATCCTTACATACTAATAGGTTTCTAATAAAGCTGGCAAGTCCGTATAAGACCATATCTCCCTCAAAACCTTTTTGATTGATCTCATCATACAACAACATGGCACTAGTTAAATCCTGCTTGGTTAAATGTTCTAATAATTTAAAAAAGTAAGCTTCATCCAAAATATTCAAATGTTCTAAGGTATTGGCATAGGTTAATTCGCCATTGGAGAAACTAACAATCTTGTCCAAAATGCTTAAGGCATCGCGCATACAACCTTCACTTTTTTGTGCAATTAGTTGCAATGCATTTTTTTCTGCATTAATATGCTCTTTGCCAATGATCTCTTCTAAATGCAATACAGTATCATTGTTATTGATGCGTCTAAAATCAAAAATTTGACACCTACTTAAAATGGTAGGTAATATTTTATGCTTCTCTGTAGTGGCTAAAATAAAGATGGCATAAGGAGGCGGCTCTTCTAGTGTTTTTAAAAATGCATTAAAGGCACTAGTACTTAACATATGTACCTCATCTACTATATATACTTTGTATTTACCAGCTTGAGGCGCAAAGCGAACTTGTTCTACTAAGGTTCTGATGTCATCCACTGAATTATTGCTGGCTGCATCTAACTCATGAATATTCAAACTGCCTCCTTTTTCAAAAGAAACACAACTATCACATTCATTGCAAGCTTCTCCTTCTTTGGTGATATGCGTGCAATTGATGGTTTTAGCTAAAATTCTGGCACAAGTAGTTTTACCAACTCCTCTAGGTCCACAAAACAAAAAGGCATGCGCCAAATGGTTATTTAAAATGGCATTCTTTAAGGTCGTCGTAATATGCGACTGTCCCACCACTGTATTAAAGTTTTGGGGCCTGTATTTTCTAGCTGAAACAACAAAATTTTCCATACTTGACGCGCAATATACACATTCAAAATCAAAAGTATTCAATGAGGAATTAAATCTTATCCCCTAATTATAAATAGCTATTTGGACTTAGGGTTTAACGCTGTAATCCATGATGGGATGCCTTTCAAAAGGGTTGATATTTTTATCAAAAATATATCTATAGGTGATCATTTGTCTGCTTGGAAGGGCGCCCAAGCTTTTATAAATATTGACCATTTTGGGATTCCAGTCGGCCGCCCAACCCATTTCGTACTCTTGGTAAATTTTGGTCTCTTTCAACCACAAATCACAGGAGTAAATTAAAAAACTATCTACCCCCAAGGCCTGGTATTTTGGCACCACCCCAAAAGCCAAGCCGGTTAATTTGGTATTGGACTTGTTCCATTTCATCCACAACAAATGCAATTTTTGCCTTATGTCCAAGTCCCCCTTAAAATATTTGAAATACTGGTTCAGATCTGGAATATTGATAAACATGGCAATGGGCTCTTCTTTATAATAAGCAAACCAAATTACTTTTTCATCCATTACTTTTTTAAGCGAGTTAAATAATTGAATGATTTGATCATAAATAATGGCCTTCGCTTCTCCATGTTGTGCCCAGGCACTATTGTAAATATGCACAAAATCTTTGGCGAATTTTTCTAATTTATTTTTATCTAAATGCATCGCCGAATAATCAGGCTTGGCTTTAAATTTATGATAACGCTCTTCAAATCTTGGTGGTAAGGATTCGCGTAAATCTTTTTGATAATAATATTGATTGTAAAAATTTTCAAATCCATATTGCGTCAATAAATTTTCATAATAGGGCGGGTTATAAGACATGCCGTACATAGGCGCTTGCTCAAAACCTTTGACCATGAGCCCCCACCATTTATCTCGGTCACCAAAATTAATGGGACCATCCATGGCCTGCATGCCATTTTCGAAAAGCCAACTTTTAGCGGTATCTAAAAGTAATTTGGCGGCTTCGAAATCATCGGGGCAATCAAAAAAACCTACACAACCAACAGGGAATTCAGTGCCCTTGTTTTTATAACTTGAATAGTAAAAGGCTGCGATACGTCCAATGACTTTGCCTTCTTCATTTTGCAACAACCATCTTTTGGCATTGCCCTGTTGGAATAATTTGTTTTTGTTTTCGTCAAACACTTCAGCCACCTCTTTATTCAAGGGCCTTATATAATGGGGATTGCCTTGATGGATTTGGGCATTGATTTTAATAAAAGCATTGGCTAGTGCGGCCGAATTGACTTCAACAATTTTCATTGCTTGAAATTAGAAATTTTTTAAGACACTTAAGGCAAATAGGCCAGCTGTTTCTGTTCTGAGTCGCGTGGGGCCTAAATGTATGGCCTGGTAACCATTTTGAAGGGCCAATTCAATTTCCTTGGGGCTAAAATCACCTTCAGGGCCAATCAATAAAAGACAATCCTGATCGGCCTTGATTTTTTTGATGTCTATTTTATCGCCGGCTTCGCAATGGGCAATTAATTTCTGCGCATTTTTTTGTGCTGCTATCACTTCTTTAAATTTGATAGGGGCAGTGATATTGGGCAGCCAGCTTTGTTGACTTTGTATCATGGCCGATTGCAGAATGTTTTGCATTCGGTCCAATTTGAATTTTTCAAATAAGGTTCTTTCGCAAAGCATTGGAACAATCTTTGTCACACCCATTTCGGTCGCCTTTTCAATGAGCCATTCCAATCGCGTTGCATTTTTTAGTAAAGCAATACCTAAGGTCAAGCTTTGTGTTGGGGCCGGCATTTGTTTTTCTGATAGAATGGTAACGATGGAATTTTTTTTATGTGGCACTTGAATCTTAGCCTCAAATAAAAAACCTTTACCATTGGTTAAATCAATACGTGCATTTTCCTGCATTCTCAATACTTGAATACAATGTTTGCTGCTAGCTTCACTTAAAGTAAAATTGTTATTGCCTGAAAGTAAATTAGGTTCGTAGAAATAAGGGACAGGCATAAGGATAGATTTTAAAAAGGCTGATCGTCGTTGATGCCTTCGTCAAATTCACCACCATTCATTTTGCTGCCTTGAATAAAAAAGCGTCCACCATCTGCTGCGCCGCCATTGTTGTTACTAGATTGAATAGGCTTGTAATTACTGCCCAAACCAGGAATACCATTTTCGCCTTCCATTTCTTCAAAACGTTGAATGTCTAGGTTGGCCCTAAGTTTAATTAAATCCAATCGACCGTTTCTATGTTTGGCTATTCTAATATGCGTTTCGCCTTGGGTGCTTTCGCCCATTTCATTACTCATCACTTCATAATATTCCGGACGGTAAATAAACATCACCATATCCGCATCCTGCTCAATAGCACCCGATTCACGTAAATCACTCAACTGTGGCATCTTGCTTTCTTTTCTGGTTTCTACGGCACGACTCAATTGGGATAAGGCAATGATGGGAATATTCAATTCCTTGGCCAATGCTTTTAAACTTCTTGAGATATTACTAATCTCTTGCTCACGGTTTGAATTTCTATCCCCCGATCCACTCATCAATTGTAAATAGTCAATGATGATCATTTTTACATGGTGTTTGTTCACCAATCTTCTGGCCTTGGCCCTGAATTCAAAAATATTCAAAGCGGCTGTATCATCAATATAAATAGGTGCTTGCTCTAATTTTTTAATACCCTTGCTATGCAATTGTTGGTATTCGTAATCTTCTAGCTTACCCCTAGAAATTTTTTCCATTTTAATTTCACTTTCGGCACTTAAAATACGTTGCACCAATTGCGAAGCGCTCATCTCCAAACTAAAAAAGCCAACCGCTTGTGGTTTGGTAGGATGCAGTGCTGCATTACGCGCCAGGTTTAAGGCAAAAGCAGTTTTACCCACTGAAGGACGTGCTGCCAAGATGATTAAATCGGTGGGCTGCCATCCATAAGTAATTCTATCTAAAGAAGTGAAACCACTAGGCACCCCTGAAATTTCATCTTTTTGTGTTCTTAATAAATCAATTCTTGTCACTGCATGTGCCAAGGCATCTCCAATGTCCACGAAATTTTTCTTCAAATAATTATTGGTGATATTGAACATTTTTGTTTCACTGTCATCGAGTAAATCAAAAACATCGGTGCTGTCTTCGTAAGCATTGGCAATTACTTCCCCACTAATTCTAATAAGTTCTCTTTGTATAAATTTTTGTAAAACTATTCTTCCGTGTGCCTCTATATTGGCAGTAGACACCACCACATTGGTTAATTTAGAAATATAATAAGCGCCACCAATTATATCCAATTGCTCTCTGGTTTTTAATTCTTCCACCATGGTGAGCATGTCAATGGGCATGTTTTTTTGTTGCAAACCTTGCATGGCATCAAAAATCATTTGATGTGCTTCTACATAAAAACATTCTGGCTTTAAAATTTCAGTAACGGTATCAAAAGCACTTTTGTCTAATAAGATGGCACCTAATACGGCTTCTTCCAATTCTCTAGCTTGTGGTGGAATTTTTCCATACATCATGGAGCTAAGATCCACCGAAGTACTTTTCTTTTTAGTTCTATTGGTATTTATATTGGGAAGGGCCATATTGAAACAACTATTTTCTACTGCGAAAATCAACCCAAATTGGGACTTCATGAAATTTAGTTTTGCCATAGGCTTATGCACAGGCAATTTTCATGTGAAATACACAAAAATTAAAGGTTATTCACGGGTTTTGCACTTAGTAATTGTAGTTATTGACTTCTATTTTTTACTTAAAAGCACTTAAAAATTTGTATTTTTGAAGCCATACCATAAAGATCCTATATGACGATTAGTTATCGCTGGCTTTCTACTTATTTACCACAAAAGCTTACCCCTGAGCAATTGTCCACCATCCTTACTTCCATTGGCTTAGAAGTAGAGTCCTTGGAACACTATGAAAATTTCAAAGGCGGGCTAGCTGGATTATTGGTGGGAGAGGTTTTGGAAGTAGAACAACATCCCAATGCGGATAAATTAAAATTGACCAAGGTAGCCGTTGGCAAAGAAAGTCCTTTGAAGGTGGTTTGTGGCGCTAGCAATGTAGCGGTTGGGCAAAAAGTAGTACTGGCCCCAGTAGGAGCGACCATCTTTCCCAAAGGCAAAGACCCCATCACAATGAAGTTGGCCAAAATAAGAGGCGAAGAAAGTGAGGGGATGATTTGTGCCGAAGATGAAATTGGTATCAGCGAAGACCATGCAGGCATTATTGTTTTAGACAATCAATGGAAGGCAGGCGATTTAGTGACAGAAGTATTTGAGTATGATCAAGATTGGATTTATGAAATAGGCTTGACCCCCAATAGAATGGACGCCATGAGTCACTATGGGGTAGCTAAAGATGTTTGTGCTTATTTGTCTTACCATGAAACTACAGTAAAGGCCATTAGTCCTTTCACAAAAAAAGCAACTAAAAATAATTCCATCAAAACTTATAAAGTAAGCATAGAAGATGAAAAGGGTTGTGGAAGATATAGCGGATTAAATATAGAAGGCGTGACCGTAAAAGAATCACCCAACTGGTTAAAGAATAATTTGAAAGCCATTGGGGTGCGCAGCATCAACAATATTGTAGACATTACCAATTATATCTTACACGCCACAGGTCAGCCCTTGCATGCCTTTGATGCAGCTCAAATCAAAGACCAAAAAATAGTGGTGAAAAAATATCCAGCTGGTACTAAGTTTATCACCTTAGATGGAACAGAGCGTACATTGACTGCAGAAGATGTCATGATCAGTGACAGCGAAAAGCCTATGTGTATTGCTGGGGTTTTTGGTGGTTTGAAAAGTGGGGTCACTGCAGCCACTAAAAATATTTTTTTAGAAAGTGCTTGGTTTGAAAATGTGCACAT